>CAJAFJ010000220.1 GCA_903938955.1 uncultured beta proteobacterium
AGCCAAGCCAAGCCCAAAAGCAAGGTGCTGATTCTGGATGCCAATGACGACGTTACGTCCAAAGGTCCGCTGTTCAAGCAGGCCTGGACCGACCGTTATAAAAACATCATTGAATACCGCCCCAAGCACGTCGTGATAGATGTGGATGCGGCCACCCACACGCTCAAGTTTGATTTCAACGACGACGTCAAGGCCGATGTGCTCAACGTCATCCCCCCCATGCGGGCCGGTGACATCGCGCTCAAGTCCGGCCTGGCCACGGTCAACCAGCGTTGGTGCGAGGTGGACTTTTTGACCTTCGAGTCCAAGGTCGCTAAAAACGTACACGTGCTGGGCGACGCGATCCAGGGCGCGCCCATCATGCCCAAATCGGCACACATGGCCAACCAGCATGGCAAGACCTGCGCGGCCGCTGTCGTGGCTTTGTTGACCGGCCGCGAGCTCAACGCCATGCCGATTTACAACAACACCTGCTACAGCTTTGTCAGTGACGAAGACGCGGTGCATGTGAACAGCGTTCACCAGTACGACGCTGACAAGAAAACCATGTTGCCCGTGACCGGCTCCGTCGGCGTGTCCAAAGTTGCCAACGAGTTTGAAGGCCGCTACGCCCAAGCCTGGGCACGCGGCATCTGGGCCGACACACTGGGCTGATCGGCTGAAGGGGCGCCCGGCTTACCAGAAAGCCAGCAAGCGGCCTTTGACGACTTTGGATTCAATACGCGTCAGTGGGCTGTTGCCTTTTTTGATGCAGTCCCCACTGGTGGTGTCGAACGCCCATTGGTGTTTGGGGCAGGTCAGTGTATTGCCTTGAATCGCCAGTTCGGGCATCTCGGTGCCCTGGTGCGGGCACCGGCTGTCGTAGACCTGAATGCGGCGTTTGTTGCGGTAGATGAACAGGCCACGGCCATCGCATTCGGTGCGCAGGGTTGCGCCGTCCAGCGCGGTGGCGCTGGCCATCACATCGTGCCAGCTGCCGGGGCTGGGCGCTACGCTGGCGACCAGCGGGGCGACGGCCGGGTCCTGAAACTCGGGCAGGTTCATGGCCAGAATAATGTCCACCGCCCAGATGATTTTGGCCAGGCCCAGCGCCGGAAAGGCCATCAGCAACGCGTCAATAATTTCGACCGCGGTACACCCGTCGCGCAGCGCGCGCTTGAGGTACTGGCGCAGACCGCGGTCGGTTTGTGCATGGACTTTGGTGATGACCGAAATCAGGTTTTTGGTTTTGGGGTCGAGGTGCTTGCCTGCGTCTTTCAAGAACGCAAAGTAGTGGCCCAGCGCTTCGGGGCGGGCTTTGAGCAGGTAGTCGAGGGCGTCACTCATGGTGTCGAAATCCTATTTTTTAAAAATGCAAAACCATTCAAGGATAGCCGGAGCGCCAAAGGCTGAAATTGCCCTTGAATTCAACCGGTCCCTTTAACAAGACACGACACATTCCGGGTAATCCCTCTCTGGTAAATTGAATTTGCTCAAATATAATAAGGCTGTTGATCAAGCTTTCGAGCAGCGAGTTCAGCAGAATGAGTTTGGAGCCCTTTGGGGCTCCTTTTTTTAACTGCGCTCAGTCGTTTTCTTCCCTGAAGCGTCTCTCCAGACGCTCTGCCTGCTTCATTCTGGCGCGAATGACTAAGCGGGTATGTCGGCTAACACCGCCCGTTTGAACTGATTTTTTGCAAACCAGCACAGGCACCGTTGCGTCCGAGATCAGTCCCGGCACAATGCTTTCGCTCAGGAGGCGCAAGACCGCATTGCGCCCGTCAGTGCCAACGACGATGAGGTCGCAATGACGCTTTTGGGCGGCATCCGCCACACTGTGCGAATCATCGGCGCCAGAACCTATGACGCCATAGCTTTGGATTCCCGCACCTTCTGCCATTTTTCTAGCGGCGCGCAGCAGGGTGGCGGC
>CAJAFJ010000221.1 GCA_903938955.1 uncultured beta proteobacterium
AATGTGCCCATCCCCCGAAATTCGGACACTTTGTAAAGTTGCACTGATGCAAGTTCCATCAACTGGACCCAAATCTCACTGGGTCCGTCGCTGAGGGTTGTGATTTCCTTCCAGTGCGCCCGTCAAAAATGCCTGGACTCGAATTTCAACAGTGGGCTGTTTGTTGACATTCGGAATGTCGGCAATCGGGTTGTCCAGTTTGAAGTCAACCTGGCTTGCATACTGGCATTCGGCACCGTGCCCTCAGCGGCCAGTCGTAAAAGCTGAACCAGTCTTTCGTCAGGCCAATGAAAATTGAAGAGAAGCCATTCGCGCGATGGACTGCTTGGCAGAAGGCTCTCGGGCTCTTGTGCCGCGTTTGCCGCCTCTGCAAGGGGGCCTGCTAATCGTTCAAGGAGTTTCACTCAGGACTTGTCTCCCATGGTCAGTCGAGTAAGCCTTGCCTGTTCTAAAAGCCACGAGGATAGAGCGTTGATTTCTGGCCGTACCTTGCTACGTTCCGCAATCGCCAGCCAATAAGACATCGGGGAGTCAACCCGAAAGTCAGGAAATACTTCGACGAGTTCACCCTGTGCCAGGTTTTCTGCAATCAGCGGCATGCGCAACAAGGCAATACCTTGACCAGTCAAAGCGGCCTGCGCCATTTGATGCGCAAAGTCGAAGTACATCCACCGTTTGGGTTCTAGCTTTTTCAGCTCATGAGACTGTACCCATCCGTGCCAGGTAAGCCATTCAAGGCTCTGATTGGTGTGTGCATCGCCCGCCTCAATCAAAGTGGCTAAATGAGCCCATCCCCTCGAAAAGGTAAAACGAGCGCATTTCAGTCGCGGATTTGCAATCTGCGCGTTCCAAAAGTCAGTGGTCTTAGGGAAAAATTTTACTTCTCCTTTTTTCACCTCAAACGAGGTATAATAACCGGAAGTAAATTCAACAAGGAATCCCATGCGTCCCATGATCCGAACCGAAGCCCTTGACGTAGATAGCCGTTTGGACGAACTCGGCTTGAAGCGCCAGATTTTGGCTGGAGCAGTCATGGAGGGCATGATGGCCCGAAGCGAATGCACCCTGAACGACCCACCGTTGTTTCCCGGTTATTCGACCTTTAGTCGCACGGTTCGCAGCTTGCGCGAACGCCTGATCCCTCAGCCGTATGGCTGGTCGCGGCGCGATGAAGGCGGGTACTCAACGGTGGTCAGCCCAGATGGAAAAATGGCCATTGCAGTCGCCACAGGAGATGAGAACACGGGCGATCCCATGATCACGCCACTCACCAAGTCTCCAAAAGGGCCGCGGACGCAAAGCGCCATTGAAGTCAATCAGTTTCAGCAGCGCTACCTGTTCGAGGAATTTGAAACTCCTGAGCCAGATGAAGAACCGGTCAACGAGTGTGTGACCTGGATTCTGTTGCAAAACTACGATGACACACGCAAAGAAGTGTCCTATGAGCTGTCGTTGCCTATCAGCTATGCCGGAAAAGTGGATGGTTGGGCCGAACGCGTCATTCTGGGTACGCTGCCATTCGATTCCTCTACTGTGATCCCTGTTCCGGTTCTGCCGAATCTGCCGGACATCGATGTGCCGTTGCGCCGCCGAGCATGACGGCTTAAGTGCCATGTTTAATCCCTCAAGATTGACCTTCGCCAGGAAGCGGCGAGGGCTTACGATGACGCGCCTGGCGCAAGCCATCGGTGTTGAGCCCCGTTCGATTTCCGGGTTTGAAAAAAAAGAAATCAACCCAGCCAAGGACACTGTTCGCAAAATGGCCGAGGCGTTGCGCTTTCCCGTGGAATTTTTTCTGCAGGAAGCGGAGTTGCAGGTTATTGATAGCGATGCCGCGAGCTTCCGATCGCTGTCCAAGATGTCGGCCGCGCAGAGGGACATGGCACTGTATTCCGGAGCGCTTACGGTCACCTTGAGCCAGGCCATAGAGCGTCGCTTTGAGCTACCTGAGCCGACCCTGCCGGATCTTAGGGATTCAGAGCCCGAAACCGCAGCTGCGACCTTGCGCCGGCACTGGGGGCTCGGTGAGCAGCCCATCAAGAACATGGTGCACATTTTGGAGGCCAATGGTGTGCGGGTTTTTTCCTTGGCCATCGATGCGGCCGAGGTGGACGCATTCTCGATGTGGCGAGAGCAAAAACCATTCGTGTTTTTGAATACGCTCAAGCAAAGTGAACGGGGGCGGTTTGACGCGGGCCATGAGCTTGGCCACCTGGTACTGCATCAACATGGTTCTCCCAACGGAGGGCAGGAGATCGAGCGCGCAGCCAATGATTTTGCAGCAGCTTTCCTGATGCCGCGCAGTAGCGTGTTGGCGTATGCGCCGGCGTTTACGACGCTTGATTCGCTTATCCAGCTCAAGAAGATCTGGGGAGTTTCCGTTTCGGCATTGGCCTACCGGATGCACAAGCTTGAGCTTCTCACTGAATGGCAATACCGTGACCTGTTCATGCAGATCGCGCGACGTGGATTCAGGAAAAATGAGCCGGATAGCTTGCCCAGGGAAACGTCGCAGGTGCTGGCCAAGGTCTTTGCAGCCTTGCGCAGTGAAGGGGTAGGGAAGTCCGACATAGCGACCGAACTCTTCGTTTCAGAAGAGGAATTGAATGAGATGGTGTTCGGCCTAGTGTTGAACGCTGTAAAAAACGAACCGAAGAACCCAGATGGATTGCCGTCGGTGCGCGGCACGGGAGCATTGCATTTGGTTCAGTCAGACTGAATCGGTGTGCTTCTTAGAAGCGATGCGGGCTCTGCCTTATTTAGTTTATCTTTGTCATCATCTGCTTTTTGTTTGCGATCTAACTCATCATAGATTTTTCGTACATTCTGGCGGCAGTTCTGATATTCAATACTGGTGAGTGTGTATTGGTCGCATTGTTTCTCTAAATCATTTTTTCCTTGTTTCTTGAAACCATCGAGAGTTTCACTGAGTGTTGCCAATCGCACACCGCTGCATCCTTGCAGTAAAGTAGTGACAGTACAAAATAATAAAAAAGTTAAACGAATCGATTTATGCATGAATTTCCCAAACGCGATGAAAAGAAATACGGAATGAGGTTAATCGAAAGCAATAAAGTTATTGCTGAAACTTTCATTTGGTAACTGAACCGACTGCCCAGAAATTCCAAAACTAATGCGGCGACCGTAGAAAAATGGTGCTCCTAAAGTGCCTTGAATTCCATTGGAGAGGAGCGAACTCGGTGTCTTAGAAGCGATATCATTTATGGCTGGCAAGTTTGTCGATAATAGCGATATCCAATTCCCTATGGAAAGACTGGTTTCAAAAACCAAACTTGGCCTAGATGCTGCAGCCATTTGAATGGGCTGAATAACATTTGAACTCGGGCAATAGCCTAAGGGCGCACTTACACCGCATGTGGGTGCAGTGGCTGTAGGTAGGGTATTGATACTGGTGCCACTATCCATCAAAGCGCCGTAGGGGACCCCATCTAGATAGAGCGAAAAGCGCTGTTGGCTATCTAGCGGTAACAATTGCAATGCACTACTCACAGTCTGAGCCAAACTATTATTGGCTTGAGTATTTAATCCCAAAATCAATGCGCCTGAAACCTGCATGGCACCGCCAACTGGAATGCTAGGCATCACTATTTGAAACCCGTTGTTGTCTTGCGGCAAAGCAATTACTGGGTTCGGCAATAACTGACTGTCGGACACTGAAGTGGCAGTGCAACTGCTGCTCCCAGCCTGGCAAGTTAAATATGACCCTAAATGATCTAGTCGCGCCCCTCTTATACCCAGAATGCCATTAAACTGAA
>CAJAFJ010000222.1 GCA_903938955.1 uncultured beta proteobacterium
CCCAACTCGACCCCTCCACTTTGAACCTGCTGGGCGCCGCATTGCAGATCGGTGACGCCGTGCACCTTCTGGTGCTTGGACACGGCTGTGCCGCTGCGGCCCAGGCCGCCGCCACCCTGGCTGGCGTGTCGCGCGTGCTGCTGGTGGACAGCCCGCAGTGGGCCGCACCCTCAGCCGAGTCGCTGGCTTTGCAAATCGAGGCCCTCATGCCCGACTACGAGATGCTGGTGGCCATGCACCGGGTTCTGCACCGCAGCGCCCTGCCCCGGGCCGCAGCCCGTTTGCAAGCGGCTTACCTGAGTGATGTGGTGGTGATCGAATCAGGGCACCGTTTCGTGCGCCCCATGTACGCCGGCAGTGTGCTGGCTCGCGTGGAAACGCACAGTATCCAGACCTTGCTGACCCTGCGTCCAGCGGGCTTTGCGCCCGCAGTCGGCGCGCAGTGTGCCTGCCCGGTGGCGGCAGTTCCCGCTGTCGCCCCTGATGCCCGCAGCCGCCTTGAGAGCAGAGAGACCATGAACAGCGACCGGCCCGACCTGAGCCGGGCCCGCGTGGTGGTGGCGGCCGGGCGCGGTGTGGGCGCACGCGCGCACATGGCGCTGATCGAACAGCTCGCCGACCACCTCGGTGGTGCAGTGGGCGCGTCACGCGCAGCAGTCGATGCAGGCTTCGCGCCGAACGCCATTCAGGTGGGGCAAACCGGCAAGTCCGTGGCGCCTGATGTCTACCTGGCCTTCGGCATTTCAGGTGCCATCCAGCACCTGGCCGGCATCAAGGATGCGGGGGTCATCGTGGCTGTGAACAAGGACCCCGATGCGCCGATTTTTTCGGTTGCCGATGTAGGCTTCGTGGGCGACCTGTTTGAAGTCCTGCCGGCCCTGACGGCGGGACTGCCAGCGGCCACCGGCACCGCATGAACGCACACCCTGCGGCCGCGTCGCTGCGGTGCTTTTCCATGGAGGCACTACCGCGTGAAGCCTGGAAGAACGGCCGTGGCTGGACGCGCACCGTCGCCAGCCAAGAGGCCGGGCATTTGCTGCGCTGGCGCGTCAGCGTGGCAGACATCACGGCCGCAGGCCCGTTTTCCCGTTTTGACGGCCTGGACCGCACCGCGGTGATGGTCCGGGGCGCCGGATTGAGCCTGCGCGGCGAAGCCGGATTGTGGCAATTCGATGGGCCGGGTTCCTTGGCCCAGTTTCCCGGCGAGCTGGCCTTGCACTGCGATGCGCCGGGCGTACCAACCCAGCTCTGGAACGTGATGGTGCAGCGCGGTCAAGCCCAAGCCAAGCTGCTCATCGTCGAAGATGACGCCGTGGACTTGTCGCCGGCGCCCGATGTGCTGGTGCTGGCCCTGCGTGGCCGCTTCGAACTGGCTCTGCCAGGGGCCAACTCACTGGCTTTTTATGCTGACGAATGCCTGCACCTGCAAGGCCTCGTGGCAACGGCTCGCATCACGCCGTGCGAGGCGAACAGCTTGCTGCTGGTCACGACACTGCGCTGAGCGCCCAGGTCACTCCGCGCTACGCGGATAGACAATAAATGACAAGAACTTGATCGGGAACTTCACCAGCTTTTCAGGGCCATGCGCCACCTCGCCCTGAAAAGTCAACGAGTCACCTGGCTCCAACAGGTAGGAGTCATGGCCGCAGCGGTATTCAATTTTTCCCTCCAGCATGTACAGAAACTCGGTGCCCGGATGCTGGAACGTGGGGTACTGCTCCGAGTCATCGTCCATGGTGATCAGGAAGGGCTCGAACAGCTTGATCGGGCCCTGGTCATAAGCAAGCAGGTGGTAGGTGTGCCCACTTTTAGTGCCTCGACGCACTACTTCCATGCCCTTGCCCTTTTTGATGTGCTGTGCAGCACTCGCCGTGACATCGTATTTGCTGAACAGCATGGACATGGACACCCCCAGAGCACGTGCAATGCGCGCCAGGGTTTCCATGCCGGCCGAGGTTTGGCCGTTCTCGATCTTGGACAACATGCCACGGCTGATGCTGGCCTGTTCCGACACCTGCGCAATGGTCAGACCGTGGCGCTGGCGCAGTTCCTTGATGGCCGACCCCACCGATTCTTCGAGTGAAACCGCCGCTTTATCGCCTTGTTTGATCACAACCTGCTCCTTGGTCTTTGTTGGTGAGAAAAGTATACGTGTTGCCAATTACAAAATGTTCACATCAGGCACAAATGTTGCATAACAAGAAACATCGGCCTTGGTCATGCACCAAACCGGCGTCAGCGAGTCCTCTTGTCTAACCCTATTTGTCAAACGAAGGAGTTTTCTTTTGAATACAGTATCAGCCCCCTTTGCAACCAGGTCCCCGACCGATCTGGTGAGTCCACAACGTTTTAACACCGTTGCAGAGACACAGCAGTACCTCAAATCCCAGGGAATCGGCTACGTGCTGGCCCAGTTCGTTGACATCCACGGTGTGGCCAAGGCCAAGTCGGTGCCGGTGGAGCATTTGGGCACCGTCATGAAAGAAGGCGCGGGCTTCGCCGGTTTCGCGATCTCCGGTTCGGGCATCGAGCCGCACGGTCCAGACTTCATGGCCGTGGGCGACCTGTCCACCGTGTCCACCGTGCCCTGGCAGCCGGGCCTGGCGCGTATTGTCTGCGAAGGCCATGTCGAAGGCGAGCCCTGGAAGTTCGACAGCCGTGTCGTACTGAAAAAGCAAGTCGCACGTTTGGCAGAAAAAGGCTTGACGATGTTCACCGGCCTGGAGCCCGAGTTTTCGCTGCTGCGCCGCAACGCCGACGGCAGCATCGTGCCGCACGACGCCAGCGACAACCTGGCCAAGCCCTGCTACGACTACAAAGGCCTGTCACGCACCCGTGTCTTCCTGGAAAAGTTGTCCAACGCCATGCGCGCCACCGGCATTGATGTCTACCAGATCGACCACGAAGACGCCAATGGCCAGTTCGAACTCAACTACACCTACACCGACTGCCTGACCTCGTGTGACCACTTCATCTTCTTCAAGATGGCGGCCAGCGAGATCGCCAACGAGCTCGGCCTGATCTGCTCCTTCATGCCCAAGCCGTTTGCCAACCGCCCTGGCAACGGCATGCACATGCACCTGTCGATCGGTGACGGCAAGCGCAACCTGTTCCAGGACAAGAGCGACCCCTCTGGCCTGGAACTCTCGCCCATGGCCTACCAGTTCATGGCTGGCCTGCTGCACCACGCGCCCGCGCTCACGGCCTTGTGCGCACCCACCATCAACTCCTACAAACGTCTGGTGGTCGGGCGCTCACTGACTGGCGCAACCTGGGCTCCGGCCTACATCAGCTACGGTGATAACAACCGCTCCACCATGGTGCGCATTCCCAAGGGCCGGCTGGAGCTGCGCCTGCCCGACGGCGCCTGCAACCCCTACCTGGCCACGGCGGCGGTGATTGCCGCCGGCCTGGACGGCATTGAGAAAAACATGCACCCAGGCGCACCGCGCAACGTCAATCTTTACGAGTGGAGCGAGGCCCAGCTCAAAGAAGCCGGTATTGGCCTGTTGCCGCAAAACCTCAATGCCGCGCTCGACGCGCTGGAGGCCGACAGCGTGATCCGCGACGCCCTGGGACCGGTCACGGACGAGTTTCTCAAGTTCAAGCGCATGGAGTGGATCGAGTACATGCGCCACGTCTCCGAGTGGGAAGTGAAACAGTACCTCGAATTTTTTTAAGGAAGCAACCATGTGTGGAATTGTTGGACTATTACTGAAAAAACCTGCCATGCACGCCCAGCTGGGTGAGCTCATGGTGCCCATGCTGATCGGCATGCACGACCGTGGCCCCGACTCGGCCGGCATGGCTGTGTTCGGCCAGCCTTTGCCTGAGAACCAGCGCAAAGTCAGCCTGTATTCGGGGCTGACCGATGCGGCTGCAGATTACGACTGGGTCGCCCTGGCTGACGCCTTGAATGCGGACCTGAAAGTCAAGGCCCATACCAAGACCAAGGGCAACCACGCGATCATCACCTTCGATGGCCCGGCCGAACCGGTCAAGGCCTTCATCAAGGCGTTCGAGGCCAAGCTGCACATCCTCTCGACCGGTCGCCGCATTGACCTGTACAAGGACATCGGCACGCCGGCCCAGGTGGCCGCGCGCTATGACTTCAGCCAGCTGGTCGGCAGCCACCTGGTGGGCCATACCCGCATGGCCACCGAGTCGGCCGTGACGCCTGACCGCGCCCACCCGTTCACCGCTGGCGAAGACTTTTGTCTGGTTCACAACGGCTCGCTCTCCAACCCCAACGGCGTGCGCCGCATGCTGGAGCCGCGCGGCATCAAGTTCGAGACCGACAACGACACCGAAGCCGCTTGCCGCTTCCTGGAGTGGCGCCTGCGCGAAGGTGACAACCTGCACACAGCGCTGGAAAAAGCTTTTGAGGCGCTGGATGGCTTCTACACCTTCCTGATGGGCACGCCCACCGAGCTGGCCCTGATCCGCGACCCATTTGCCTGCAAGCCCGCCGTGGTCGCGGAAACCGACGACTTCGTCGCCATCGCTTCCGAGTTCCGCTCACTCGCCCACCTGCCGGGCATCAACCACGCCACTGTCTTTGAACCTGCTCCCGAGGAGATGTACGTATGGAAAATCTGACTTTTGACCTGAGCCGCCAAAGCGTGCGCGAGCTCAACCAGCATCTGCACGGCACGCCCGAATCCCTGGCTGGCCAACACATCGTCGTGTCGCACCCGGATGGCGCGCACAACATCGCGGTCGGCATCAACGCCCCGGTCAGCGTGACCATCCAGGGCCACGCCGGCTACTACGCGGCCGGCATGAACAAGTTTGCCGAGGTCACGATTGAAGGCAGCGCCAGTACCGGTGTCGCCGAAAACATGATGAGTGGCAAGGTGCATGTCAAAGGCTTTGCCTCCAACGGCGCCGGCGCATCCGCCCACGGCGGACTGCTGGTGATCGACGGCGACGCCGGCCTGCGCTGTGGCATCTCGCTCAAGGGCGGTGACATCGTGGTCGGTGGCTCAGTCGGCAGCTTTTCAGGCTTCATGGCGCAGGCCGGTCGCATGGTCGTCTGTGGCAACGCCGGTGACGCGCTCGGTGATTCGCTCTACGAGGCCGTGATCTATGTGCGCGGCAGCATCAAGTCGCTGGGTGCCGACGCCCAGCTCGAACCCATGACCGAAGCCGACGTGACGGCGCTCAGCGCCCTGCTCGCCCAGGCCGGACTGGCCTATGAGCCTTCGGAATTCAAACGCGTGGCTTCGGCCCGCAGCCTCTACCACTGGAACGCCGACGCCAATCAGGACTATTGACATGTCAAACACCGAACACCCCATCACATTCAAACGCCTTCAACTCGAAGAGTCAGCCGGTTTCGACCGCAGCACGCTCGACTACATCCACCGTGCCTCCAGCACTGGCCTGTATGAAATCCGCGGCCTGGGTGCCAAGCGCAAGCTGCCGCACTTCGACGACCTGGTATTCCTGACCGCCTCGCTCTCGCGCTACCCGCTCGAAGGCTACCGCGAGAAGTGCTCGACCAAGACCGTGCTGGGCACGCGCTTTGCCAAGAAGCCCGTGGTGCTCGACACGCCGATCACGATCGCCGGCATGAGCTTTGGCGCCTTGTCGGCCAACGTCAAGGAAGCCCTGGGCAAGGCCGCCACCGCCATGGGCACGACCACCACCACCGGCGACGGCGGCATGACCTCGGAAGAACGCCAGTCGTCCAAGACCCTGGTCTACCAGTGCCTGCCTTCACGCTACGGCTTCAACCCCGACGATGTGCGCCGTGCCGACGCCATTGAGATCGTGCTCGGCCAAGGCGCCAAGCCCGGCGGCGGTGGCATGCTGCTGGGCCAGAAGGTGAACCCGCGCGTGGCCCAGATGCGTACCTTGCCGCAAGGCGTGGATCAGCGTTCAGCCAGCCGCCACCCTGACTGGACCGGCCCCGACGACCTGACGATCAAAATCCAGGAACTGCGTGAATTGACCGACTGGGAAAAGCCCATCTACGTCAAGGTCGGCGCGACCCGCGTTTACAACGACGTCAAGCTGGCGGTGCACGCTGGCGCCGACGTGGTGGTGGTCGACGGCATGCAGGGCGGCACAGCAGCCACCCAGACCTGCTTCATTGAACACGCAGGCATCCCCACACTGGCGGCGGTGCGCCTGGCGGTGGCCGCATTGAAAGACCTGGACATGATCGGCAAGGTCCAGCTCATCGTCTCAGGCGGCATCCGCACCGGCGCAGACGTGGCCAAGGCCCTGGCCTTGGGTGCCGACGCAGTGGCCATCGGCCAGGGTGTGCTCATGGCGCTGGGCTGCAACCGCGAGACCTACCAGCAGGCCGGCCAAACCCATAGCGCCGAGGCTGACTACGCGGCGCTCGGCACCAAGGCGGGCTACTGCCACCACTGCCACACCGGCAAATGCCCGGTCGGCGTGACCACGCAGGACGCGATTCTGGAGCAGCGCCTGGAGCCCGACATGGGCGCCAAGCACGTGAAAAACTACCTCAAGACGCTGACCATGGAACTGACCACACTGGCACGTGCCTGCGGCAAACAGGACGTGCACCACCTGGAGCCCGAAGACCTGGTAGCGCTCACCGTGGAGGCGGCGGCCATGGCGCATGTGCCGCTGGCTGGCACCAACTGGATCCCGGGTCATAACCTCGGCTGAGGCCACAGGAGCTCGCCATGAACCTGAACCCCTCCGAAGTCACGAGCCGACCGGTCTACGCACCGCTCAGGCCACAGCCAGAGGCCGGCCGCCACTGGCTGGTGCTGGACGGCCCTTCCATGGATCAAGCCTTGCTGGTCAGCCTGGACGGCGCCTTCGCCCCGGTGGCGCAGCGCCTGCAGGTCTGGTCGATCGGCTCCGTGGAGCCGGCCATGGGCCTGAGCCCGGTCACCGTACTCAGCGACCTTGCGGGTCTTGACCGCGCCTTGGCCGAGCAAGGGCCGCTGCGCGTAAGCGACCGGCTCTTTGTGCAGGGCAGCGAACCCTTTGTCTGGGCAGTCTTTTTGCGCGCCCAGCAGCTCGGACTGGCGCAGGGCCAGATCCATTTGGCCCACGCCGGTAGCCAGCGCCGGCGCATCTGGTGCACCCACTGCCACGGTTTCACCGAGGACGTGCGCACGTCGACCGTGGCTTGTGCAGGTTGTGGCCGCGAACTTCTTGTGCGCGACCATTTTTCTCGTCGACATGGCGCCTTCATGGGCGTGATGGTCGATGCCGAAGTTCCGGGCGAACGGCCCGTGCCCCAGGAGATATTTTCATGATTGCCACCGGTCTCAAACTTCAGGTGCGGGCGCTGAACGACATTGCGCCCAGCTTGCGCCAACTGAGCCTGGGCACGCTGGACGGCACACCGCTGCCGCCCAGCGGTGCCGGCTCCCACGTGCTGTTCACCCTGCCCGGCCAGGGCCGAATGCACCGCAACGCCTACTCGCTGGTCAATGCGCCGGGCAGCCGGGGTCAGTACGACATCATCGTGCGCCGTGTGCCGGCATCGCGCGGCGGCTCGGCGGCCGTACATGAAAGACTGAAAGTGGGCGATGTGATTGACGCCCAGTTGCCGGCCAACATGTTCCCGCCGCAACGCTCAGCGCGCCAGCATCTGATGATCGCGGGCGGCATCGGTATCACGCCGTTTCTGTCCTACCTGAAGGACGTGGGGGTGCAAGCGGGTGACCACGCGCTGCACGTCTGCTGCCGCGAGTCTGAGCAGACGGTGTTTGCGCCTTGGCTCCCCACGGACAAGTCAAAGGTTTTCTTCCATTGGGACGCCGATGGCCACCGCCTTGACATTGCGGCGCTGCTGGCCGAGCAAACCGCAGGCACGCACCTCTATGTGTGCGGCCCGAGCGATCTGAACCAATCGGTGCTGGCCGCAGCCAAGGCCCTGGGCTGGCCAGCCAACCAGGTACACAGCGAGCTCTTTGGCGGCGCGGCCAGCGGTGGCGCTTCGTTTGAGGCCGTGCTGCAACGGAGCGGCCAGCGCGTGCAGGTGGGTGAAGATGAAAGCCTGCTTGAAGCCCTGGAACGCGAAGGCCTGGCACCCAACTGCCTGTGTCGGGGCGGCGCCTGCGGCGTCTGTCTGACCAACGTGATCGCGGGCGAGCCCGAACACCGGGACCACTTCCTCAGCGCTGCTGACAAGGCCAAGGGCCGACTGATCATGCCCTGCGTCTCACGCGCCCGAGGCCCGAGCCTTGTGCTCGATCTCTGAACCCCGCCACCCAACCAAGGTTGTCACTATGTCCATCATTTTTAAACCCGACGAAACTTTTCGAGGCGACTACACCTACCGCAACAGCGAAGCGGCAATTCTGCGCTACCCGTTCCCGTTCCCCGATGACCAGTACATGTACAGCGTCAACATGGAGCCGCACCAGCCCAAGGGCGCCAGTGCCGTCTATGAACATGGCTTTGATGTTGACGAGCACTACGTCGCCGAGTGCCGCGACAAGGCGATCACGCTGGCGCGCGACTCGGGTCGCTGCCAGGTGTTGCCACACATGATGATGGCCGAGTGGGACACGCTGGAACTCTTGATGGACAGCCTGAGCGCCGACTACCCCGATCACTTCTCGCTGAGCAAAACCGGACCCGACTTCGGTGCCAGCTGGACCTGGATCAACCGGCCGCTGGGCCTTGAGCAGACCTTTGTGTTTGGCGACGCCACCACGCTGCCCTGCGGGCCGTTTGAGTACATCACGCGCCAGGCCCAGGGCGACTTTGCGATCTGCGACCAACGCGACGACAACCTGTTTCTCGACGCCGGCATGGTGACCTCGCAGGCCGACTGGTCGCTGGACTTCAACGTGGGCATGAGCTTCATGCAGTGGCACGGCCCGGTGCCGCTGGCCCATCAGGCCGGGGTGTTTGAGCGTGCCTTGAAATACCTGTTGTTGATCCGTCAAGGTCAGCCGGTGCGCCGCCTGAACTGGACCATGACGGTCAACCCGCGACTGGACACCTCGCCTGAGACCTTTCCCGAGTGGGGCCCAGACCGCGCCTCACTCACCCCCGAGAACATCGGCCGCAAGCTGCACCTGCGTGTGGAGCTGCAGACCCTGTGGCGTCTGCCGCGCAGCAATGCCTTGTTGTTCCCGATCCGCTGCTACCTAGCCTCGCTGGACGAGTTGGTGCGGGTACCCAAGTGGGGCACACGCCTCTCGCGCGTGCTCTCCACCTTGCCGCAACCACTGGCCGACTACAAGGGCCTGAGCCGCTTTTTGCCGACTGCCGTGGCCTACCTCGCGCCCTTTGACGACGGCAGCGAGATCGCCAAAGGCACTGAGGCCGAGGTCGACGAATTGGCCGAAGCTGTTTGAAATTTCTTCTCTTTCCTTTACTTTCTGACTGGAGCATCACATGACCTCTTGGCGCACAACGGCCCTGGCCGATCGGCACCGCGCACTGGGCTCGACCCTGGGCGACTGGAACGGCCTGGGCACACCCTGGACCTACTCAACCAACCTGGCCGACGAGCACGAAGCCATCCGCACCAAGGCCGGCCTGATGGACGTCTCAGGCCTGAAAAAAATGCATCTCGTGGGTCCGCACGCCGAGGCCCTGATTAACCAGGCCACCACCCGCAACGTGAGCAAGCTCTACCCGGGCAAGTCGGTTTATGCCTGCATGCTCAACGAGGCCGGCAAGTTCATCGACGACTGCGTGATCTACCGCATCTCGCCCAATGCCTTCATGGTGGTGCACGGTGCCGGCCAAGGCCATGACATCCTGACGCGTGGCGCCGTAGGCCGCAACGTTGCCGTGCTGTTCGACGACGACTTGCACGACCTCTCGCTGCAAGGCCCGTTGGCGGTCAACTACTTGGAAAAGCACGTGCCAGGCGTGCGCCAGCTGCCGTATTTCCACCACATGCAAACAACGCTGTTTGGCGCGCCCATCATGCTGTCGCGCACCGGTTACACCGGCGAGCGCGGCTACGAGATCTTCTGCAAGGGCACCGACGCGCCCAAAATCTGGGACAGCATCGTGGCCGAAGGCAAGGACATGGGCATCATCCCATGTTCATTCACGACGCTGGACTGGCTGCGCGTGGAAAGCTCGCTGATGTTCTACCCCTACGACAACTCCGACATGTACCCCATGGAGGGAGAACCCATCGGCGACACACTCTGGGAGTTGGGCCTGGACTTCACGGTTTCCCCGGGCAAAACCGAGTTCCGCGGTGCGAACGAACACTTCCGCCTGCAGGGCAAAGAACGCTTCAAGATTTACGGCGTCGAGCTCCAGAAGATGGAAGCTGCCCAGGCCGGTGACAGCCTGTGGGACGGTGACCAAAAAGTCGGCTTCGTGACCTGTGCCATGGTCTCACGCCTGACGCAGCGTTCCATGGCCATTGCCCGGCTAAACCCGGCCTATGCCGTGCCCGGCCGCGCACTCGAATTGCGCGGTGCAGCCATGACCTGTGGCGCCACCACCCACAGCCTACCTTTCGACGACCCGCAAAAAACCAAACGCACGGCCAAGGACTGATTGATTCCCATGAGCACTTCTACCCACCGTTACACACTTTCACTCACTTGCCCTGACCGGGTCGGCATCGTGGCCGCTGTCAGCAACTTCCTCGCCGAACACAACGGCTGGATCACCGAAGCCAGCCACCACGCTGACACCGAGTCGATGCAGTTTTTTATGCGCCAGGAATTGCTGGCCGACTCATTGAAGCTCGACATCGATGCCTTCCGCAGCGCATTCGCCAAGGTCGCCGCACCGTTTGACATGACGTGGCGCATCTCGGACAGCGCGCGCAAGAAGCGCGTGGTGATCCTGGTCTCCAAACAGGAGCACTGCCTGTACGACCTGCTGGGCCGCTGGCAGTCGGGCGAGCTCGACATCGACATCCCTTGCGTGATCTCGAACCACGAAACCTTTCGCGGCCTGGTCGAGTGGCACGGCATTCCGTTCCACCATGTGCCGGTCACACCCGACACGAAGGCCGAGGCCTATGCCGAGGTCGAACGCCTCTACACCGAAGCCCAGGCCGACGTGATGGTGCTGGCCCGCTACATGCAGATCCTTGCGCCCGACCTCTGCGACAAGTTTCCGGGCCAGATCATCAACATCCATCACAGCTTCCTGCCAAGCTTTGTTGGTGCCAAGCCCTACCACCAAGCCTTCCTGCGTGGGGTGAAGCTGATTGGCGCGACTTGCCACTTCGTGACCTCCGAGCTCGACCAGGGCCCGATCATCGAGCAGGACGTGGTCCGCATCGACCACTCCGACGTGCCCGAAGAACTGGTGCGCAGCGGCAAGGACGTGGAGAAGGCGGTGCTGGCCCGTGGCCTGCGCTACCACCTGGAAGATCGCGTGCTGATCCACGGCAACAAGACCGTGGTCTTCCGTTGAGCGCATCATGACGGCACAGATCATTGACGGCAAAGCGCTGTCCAAGCAGCTGCGCGTGGGCTTTCGCCAGCGTGTCGAACGCCTGCAGGAACAAGGTGTGCAACCCGGCCTGGCGGTGATCCTGGTGGGCGACAACCCGGCCTCACGCGTCTACGTGGGCAACAAGATCCGCGCCTGCGAGGAGTGTGGTGTGCATTCGCTGCATGTGCCGCTTGCGGCCGATGCCAGCGAGGCCCAGGTGCTGGCCGCAATCCAGCAGCTCAACGACGACGCCAACATCCACGGCATCCTGGTTCAGCTGCCCCTGCCGCCGCATATTCAGATCGCCCGCGTGCTGGAGGCGATCTCGGTGCACAAGGATGTGGACGGCTTTCACCTCTACAACGTGGGCGCACTCGTTACGGGCAACAGCATCTTCCCGCCCTGCACACCCTACGGCGTGCAACTGTTGCTCGACACCACAGGGATCGACGTCGCGGGCAAGAACGTGGTGGTGGTGGGCGCCAGCAACATCGTGGGGAAACCCATGGGGCTGATGCTGCTGCAGCGCGAGGCAACAGTCACCATCTGCCACGCCAAAACGCGCGATCTGGCGCAGCACACCATCCTGGCCGACATCCTGATCGTGGCGGCCGGCAAGCCCGGCCTGATCGTGCCGCAGATGGTGAAAGAGGGTGCGATCGTGATCGACGTCGGCATCAACCGCTTGGCGGACGGCCGCATCGTGGGCGATGTGTGTTTTGACGAGGTCAAGAAAAAGGCCTCGTGGATCACGCCCGTACCCGGCGGCGTCGGACCGATGACGGTCACCATGCTGATCGAGAACACCTTGCGTTCGGCCGAGCGTGCCTTCAAGGCGGACGGCGAAGACGAGTTTCAGGAGTGGGAAGCCCCCACCGTGAAGTCACCATGATGGCCGATGCCGTATTGGCACTCAAACGCCCGACGGCACAGCGGTGCCGTCGGGTACCTGCGGCGCGCGGGCGCCAGGTTTTGAGTTTTGCCAACCTGCGCGTTGAGGCGCGGCTCGGCATTCTGGCCCACGAAAAAGCCGCCCCGCAAGCGATCCGTGTCGATGTCGAGTTGAACCAGGGCCTGCAGCCACTTCAGCCTGGCGACCACATCCAGCAGGTGCTGGACTATCGTGAAGTGCGCCAGATCATCGTGGACGCGTGCACGGCCAACCACGTGAACCTGCTGGAGAGCCTGGTCGGTCAACTCGCGCTGCGCCTGGGCCGTCTGCCCGGCATCGTCGGCGTCCGGGTAAAGGTGGCCAAGCTGCACATCTTCGACGACTGCGAAGTCGCCATCTGCATGGAAACCGGCAGTTGGAACCTAGATTAACTTGTATATCTCACTACTGGATGCGAGTTTTTGCACGATTAGCCGGTCCACCATGTGAACAAGTGATGATAAAACACCATGGGCGCTGACTTGGGTGCACGCCATTGGCGAGTTGTATCACCTCGATAGATTGCGGTTGGAATTTCAAGCCGAAAGCGCCGAACGTGATGCCGCCCAAAAAGTCTCTTATACGCTGGAATCAATATGAATTCATCCGCCCGGTCCACTAACAGCAGTCACGTGACACTTGTCTCGGTGGACGAAATGCGCGAGCGCATTCGTCGCAAGAGCACGCTTAAAGGTCGCCAGGTAGACAATGCCTCGCTGCAGGAGGTACGTGCACTGGTTGGCACCCCACCACACCGGCGTGACCTCTTGATTGAGCACCTGCACAAGCTCAATGATGCGTTCCGTTGCTTGCATGAACGGCATCTGGTGGCGCTGGCCAAAGAAATGAATATTCCCATGGCCGA
>CAJAFJ010000223.1 GCA_903938955.1 uncultured beta proteobacterium
GGTCCTGGGGCTATGTGCCCGCCTTGGGTTCGGCCTTCATCTGGGCCAGTTACTCGCTGCTGACCAAGCGGGTCGCGCATTTTCCAACGGCGGCGATTGGCGGTTTTGCCTTGGTGTCGGGCCTGCTGTCGCTGCTGTGCCACGCGCTGCTGGAGCCGGCCGTCAGTTTGACGGCGCGCGACGGGCTGCTGATTGGGGCGATGGGCCTGGGGCCGATGGGCGCCGCGTTTTTCTTGTGGGACATGGCGCTGAAACGCGGCGATGCACGCCACATCGGCATCCTCAGCTACCTGACGCCGCTGGCCTCCACCGCGCTGTTGATCGGTGTCAGTGGCGGGTCGTTCACCTGGAGCATCGCCCTGGCCGCTATGCTGATCATCGGCGCGGCGTTGCTGGGCACGCGCCGAAACTAAAGACCCCAGCGCGGACCGTTCCGCCCCACAATGACGCCATGATCCAACTCACCGACATCCAAGCCGCCGCCGACCGTCTGGCTGGTCACCTGCTGCGCACACCGTGTGTCGCGTCCCGAACCCTGTCCGACATCACCGGTGCGCAGGTGTTTCTGAAATTTGAGAACCTGCAGTTCACCGCCTCGTTCAAAGAGCGCGGCGCCTGCAACAAGCTGGCCCAACTCACACCGGAGGAACGCCAGCGCGGCGTGATCGCCATGAGCGCGGGCAACCATGCGCAAGGGGTGGCCTACCACGCCCAGCGCCTGGGCTTGCGCGCCGTGATCGTGATGCCGCGCTTTACGCCGGGCGTCAAGGTGGAGCGCACGCGCGGCTTTGGCGCCGAGATTGTGTTGCACGGCGACACGCTGGATGAAGCCCGCACCCACGCCCTGACACTGGCGGCACAGCAGCAACTGGTGTTTGTGCATCCGTACGACGACCCCGACATCGTGGCCGGTCAGGGCACCGTCGGGCTGGAAATGCTACAGGAGGTGCCCGACCTCGACACGCTGGTGGTCGCCGTCGGCGGTGGTGGCTTGCTGGCGGGCATGGCCACCGCAGCCAGAGCGATGCAGCCGGACATCGAGATCATCGGCGTGCAGGCCACGCGTTTTCCGGCCATGTTCAATGCCTTCAAGGGCACCCAGTGGCCGCAGGGCAGCAACAGCATTGCCGAAGGCATCGCCGTGGGCACGCCGGGCGTCATCACGCAGGCCATCGTCACCCGGCTGGTCAACGACATGCTGCTGGTCGACGAGGGCGATATCGAGCAGGCCATCGTCATGCTGCTGGAAGTCGAGAAAACCCTGGTGGAAGGCGCCGGGGCAGCCGGTCTGGCGGCGCTGCTCAAGTACCCGGAGCGCTTCAAGGGCAAAAAAGTCGGTCTGGTGTTGTGCGGCGGCAATATCGACCCGCTGCTGCTGGCGGCCATCATCGAGCGCGGCATGGTGCGCGCCGGGCGACTGGCGCGCATTTGCGTCAGCGCACGCGATATTCCGGGCTCGCTGGCCAAAATTACCGCCACGGTGGCCGAAGCCGGGGCCAATATCAACGAAGTGCATCACCAGCGCGCCTTCACCACGCTGGCGGCGCAAAACGTCGAGATTGAACTGGTGATCCAGACCCGCGGCCCGCAGCACATTGCGGCGGTGCTGGCCCAATTGCAGCTGGCCGGGCTGGAGGCGCGGGTGGTCCCTTAAGGGCGCCACCCCTGCGCCGGCCAGGGCATTGAATGACGTGCACAACATAAGCAACAACTGCGTAGAATCATTTTTTCTGACGTTGATCAATCAAGGAAACACCATGGCCAACCCCTCCTCACCCGCTCACGAACCTGACGCCGTGGAATCCGTGGTCAAAGCCATGCCCCTCGTGCTGCCGCTGGCGGGGGCCGTACTGATGTTTCTACTCGCTTTTATTGCCGTCAACATGGCCTGAGCGGCCTTCAGGCCCGACTTCAGGGCTGCTGTAGCGGCCTCTTTGGGCCGCCCGGATCCTGCGCCTTCTGGCCATCTCCGGCATCGTGGAGGGGTCGCAGCGCCATAGGCGCCGTCGATCACCTTCATCTTTGGCACATAAAGTCATGCAAGCTTTGCATAACTTTATGAGGTACCTACTTGGTAACCGCCATTCAAGTTCATAAAATTGACATCCGGCCTGAATCCGAGCTTCTGGCCGCTTGGTGAATTTCTGAAACCAAAAACCGCTTTCTCAAAATGAATGCCCCCGGCCTCACCCGCTCAGGGTTCGTTCTTTTTAAAAAGACGATTTTTTATTCTGGAGCTAACTTATGAACACACCTGTGATGCAGGGCTTGAATCTCAATGCCCCAAGCTATGTCAAAAACGCGAAACTGATCGCGTGGGTTGCCGACATGGTCGCCCTCACCAAGCCCGCCAACATTTACTGGTGTGACGGCTCCGATGAAGAATACGCTCGCCTGTGCCAGCAACTGGTGGATGCCGGCACCTTCACCAAACTTAACGAAGCCAAGCGCCCCAACAGCTTTCTGGCCTGCTCCGACCCCAGCGACGTGGCCCGCGTGGAAGACCGCACCTTTATCTGCTCCGAGAAAAAAGAAAACGCTGGCCCGACCAACAACTGGATGGCCCCCGCCGACATGCGCACGCTGCTGCAAACCGGCACCGCTGACACCAAAGCCCTGTTTGATGGCTGCAAGAAGGGCCGCACCATGTACGTGGTGCCGTTCTCGATGGGCCCGCTGGGTTCACACATTGCCCACGTCGGCATCGAACTGAGCGACAGCGCCTATGTGGCGGTCAACCAGAAGATCATGACGCGCATGGGCAAAGCGGTGTATGACGTGATCGGTGTGAACGGCGATTTTGTGCCTTGCATGCACACCGTGGGCGCCCCACTGGAAGCCGGTCAGGCCGATGTGAAGTGGCCTTGCAACAAGAACAA
>CAJAFJ010000224.1 GCA_903938955.1 uncultured beta proteobacterium
CCAGCCGGAACCTTTCGCCGATCACCTTGACACCCTCCTGCGCACCATCTGGCAGCGCTGGTGCCAGGACTTGCCTACCGTTTCTCTTGCAATTGAGAGCAAAAAAACAAGCGCCACACTGACAACACAGCCCACGGCACAGGACCCGAGCCCACAAGCGCTAGCGGCGCTTGCCGAGGCTTACAAGCAGCAACGCTACAGCGAAGCCGAGCCCCTGGCCCGCGCCCTGGTCAGCAGCTTTCCCGAGCACGGGTTTGGCTGGAAAATTCTGGGCGCCGTGCTGAATTTGCAAGGGCGATGGACGGAGGCGCTGCAAGTCCAGAAAAAAACCGTTGAATTGCGCCCCCAGGACCATGAAGCCCACTTCAATCTGGCCTGCGGACTGCACCAGCAAGGCCACATTCAAGAGGCCATCAAAAGTTACTTCGGCGCACTGGGCCTGCAACCCAACAACGCGTTGGCGTACAGCAACCTGGGCAATATTTTTAAAGGCCTCGGTCTCTTGGAGGATGCCGAAGCCTACTGCCGCCAGGCCATCGCGCTGCAGCCGGACATGGCCAATGCACACAACAACCTGGGCACTGCTCTCCATTCACAAGGCAGGTACACCCAAGCCTGCGCCAGTTTTGGCACGGCACTGGAACTGCATCCAGAATGGGCCGAGGCCTACAACAACCTGGCCGTCTCCCTCAAAGACCAGGGTCACTGGGATGAGGCCAAAGCGTGTTATCGCAAGGCCTTAGCCCTCAAACCCGATTGGTCGGCCTCTCACAGCAACTTGCTCTACTGCCTGTGCCATGACGTCTCCGTGGAACCCCAGCAACTGTTTGACGAGCACCTCGCCTTTGGTGAACAGTTTGAAGCCCCGTTGCGGGCCAGCTGGCAAGCCCATTCCAATTCAAAAGACCCCGCGCGCGTGCTGCACGTCGGCTTCGTCTCGGGCGACTTTTATGACCACGCCGTCGCCAGCTTCCTGGAGCCAGTGCTCACCTTTCTAGCCCGCAAACACACCCTGGTGCTGCACGCCTATTACAACCACACACTCGAAGACGCCGTGACCGCGCGTCTGCGCGCCCACTTTACCCACTGGCACGATGTCGCTGCGTTGACGGACCTGGACCTGGCCAACACCATCCGCAGCGATGGCATTGACATTTTGTTTGACCTCTCCGGCCACACCGCCTACAACCGGCTGCGCACTTTTGCCCATAAACCCGCGCCCCTTCAGATCAGTTGTATTGGCTACCCCGCCACCACCGGCCTGCAGGCCATGGATTACCGTCTGTGTGAAACGTTCTGGTTGCCCGTGGGCCAAATGGATTGGCAGTTCACCGAGAAGCTGGCCTATTTGCCCTGCGGCTCCATTTTTCAGCCCAGTTCGCTGGCGCCCCCGGTCAATGCCTTGCCTGCCCTGCACAATGGCTTCATCACCTTTGGCAGCTTTAACCGCGCCAACAAGCTCAACGATTCGGTCATCGTCTTGTGGGCCATGCTGCTGCAAGCCGTGCCCACGGCGCGCATGGTGCTCGGTGGCATTGCCCCCGAGAGTCAGGCCGACCTGGCGCAGACGTTTGCCCAGGCCGGGGTTAACCCGGATCGCCTGACCTTCTTCCCGCGCTCCAACATGGCCGACTATCTGGCGCTGCACCACCAGGTTGATGTGTGCCTGGATACTTTTCCGTACAACGGCGGCACGACCACCGCCCATGCCAGCTGGATGGGCGTGCCCACGCTCACGCTCGCCGGCGAGACGCCGCCCAGCCGCTTCGGCGCCCGCTTCATGAGCCGCTTCGGCCTGGACGGCTTTGTCGCCTCCAGCATCGAGGATTTTGTTGACAAGGGCCGCTACTGGGCTGAGCACCTGACCGAACTCGCCGCCCTGCGCCCGCTCATCCGCGAGCGCTTCAATGCCTCCGAGATCGGCCAGCCGGAACCTTTCGCCGATCACCTTGACACCCTCCTGCGCACCATCTGGCAGCGCTGGTGCCAGGACTTGCCTACCGTTTCTCTTGCAATTGAGAGAGAAACCCAGGATTAGTAACCCCGTAGGATCAGCCCAGACGTTTGACGACGGCCTCAAAGACCCGCTTGCAGTTGTCGGCATCCTGGTATTTAAAGAACATCTGCCGTGCCATGTTTTGATCCTGGTTTTTTTCCACGCCTGACGCGCTGAGCTGGTCATCAATGGCCGCGAGGACGTCCGAGAAACTCTCACAAATCGGGCCCGGAAAGGCCAGTGCCATGTCGTACAGCAGGCCATCCTGGCACGTTTTGTAATGCGCAAGATCGTACGCAAAAGAAACGACCGGCTTGCCCAAATACAGGGACTCAATGTAAACGCTAGAGTAGTCGGTGATCAGCAAGTCGCCCTCACGGGCCAGGGCTGAAAACTCGGGCACGACGGCCTGCGAAACATCAAAAATCAGATCGTTGTCAATGTACTTTTCCAGGTTAAAAAATTGCGTGCTGTTTTTAAAATAGTGCGGGCGATAACCAAGAATGGCCTTGTTTTTACGCAGCACCACTTTCAAGGCGGCTATTTCTGCATCTGAAAACTGGTAATACCAGGCCTCGGAAACGGCGCCGGTTTGTCGGTAGGTTGGCGCATACAGCACGAGTTTTCGGCCCTGCCGCAGGCGACGAATGGCGTCGATCGAGTCTCGGATGTAACGCGGCAAGTGGTGGTCATCATGGCGCAAAAAATCGTTGCGTGGCAGCCCGGTGCACCACACCTGCTGGTAATTCAAGGGGTAAAACATCGCGGCCATGGCGTAACTGTCGATGTCGGATGAGGCGATGAGGCCGGCATACTGGCGCCGCTCCTGCGTTCTGTAGTGCACCCGGTCGGTATGTTTGCGGGTTTCGTCATTGGCGGCGTAAAGCAGACGTTTCAAGGGGATGCCATGCCACAAGTTGACGACCACCCGCTGTCGCAGGGCCAGCTTCAGAATGCTGAACGCCTTGCCACCCCAGCGCAGCGAGAAATCCATGGCGATCGAATGGGTCAAAAACACGACCTTGCAGCGTGCCAGCAGCGCAAGACCGCGCAGCGTCCCGTGCTCCACCAGCTCGAAGTTCACCGCGTCTTCGATCTGGAAATCGTCTTTTTGGCCCCGGTAAAAAATGATCTTCCTGATGTCTTGCTTCGCCTTGATGTACTCAAAAAGCGCGCGCTGATTTTCGATGAAGCGCCCGGTATGAAGGTGGTGCGTGGCGAAGGCCCAGTGATCGGCCCGTTTGGGCACGATGGCATCGTAAAGGCGCCACAGGGGATGCAGTAAAGCGAAGAGATACGGGCTGAACCGTGCGCGCCAAGGCGCGTTATTTTTCATTTGAGGCCGCTCACTAGTCAAAACGCTCGACGATGGAGGCGATCAACTCCAGGGATTTCTTCAAGTCACTGATGTGCGAACGGCTC
>CAJAFJ010000225.1 GCA_903938955.1 uncultured beta proteobacterium
ACTGCAGACACCCTCTCTTTCCCACTCCCCCCATGACTTTTGAACCCCTGCTGATTATTGAACTGGCCCTACTCGGCTTATCCTCCGGCTTTCTGGCTGGCTTGTTGGGCATTGGCGGCGGGATGATGATGGTGCCGTTCATCACCGTCATCCTGACGGGCCGCGGCGTTGGGGCTGACCTGGCAGTCAAGATGGCTATTGCCACCGCCATGGCCACCATCATTTTCACGTCTATTTCCAGTGTGCGTGCGCACCATCAACGGGGTGCCGTGCGTTGGGATCTCGTGAAGGGCCTGGCGCCGGGCATCTTGTTAGGCGGTTTTATCGCCAGTCTCGGCGTTTTCGCCCTGCTCAAGGGCTCATGGTTGGCTTTGTTTTTTGCCTTTTTCGTCAGTTTTTCGGCAACGCAGATGTTCCTCGACAAGAAACCCGTCCCTACGCGGCAGGTACCTGGCACCGGCGGCTTACTGGGTGCCGGTGGTTTTATCGGCTTTCTGTCGGGATTAGTAGGTGCGGGAGGTGGCTTTGTCAGTGTGCCGTTCATGACTTGGTGCAATGTGCCCATCCACAACGCCGTGGCGACATCGGCGGCGTTAGGCTTTCCTATCGCCTTGGCCAATGGGGTGGGCTACGCCATTGGCGGACAGGGCTTGCATGGTCTACCACCCTACTCTTTTGGCTATATCTGGCTGCCAGCGTTAGTGGTCATTGCCAGCTGCAGTGTGTTGACAGCCCCCCTGGGTGCCAAAGCGGCCCACAGTCTGCCCGTTAAACCGCTCAAACGTGTGTTTGCCTTACTCTTGTATGTGCTGGCAGCCTACATGCTTTACCGCGGCCTCACAACGGTCTGATACCTGGCATCGGCCAAGCCGATATCAAAGAGCCGACGGCTGGGATGATCAGGCCGACATTTCGTTGGCCGAAGACTTGATCATTGCGTCATAAAAATAACAAATCCGCTGGCGAGGTGCCAGGTAATCGAGTGCGGCCTGACTCACATTCGATGGCTTGAGACTACGCCGAATACTGATATTGGGGGTCTTTTCAATATCCAGAATCAAGGCTTCATGCTTTGAAACCCGCGGATCATGCACCAGCACACGCGGTTTCAACGGGCGAGAAGAGTTAACCGACACCACAATCGCCAAGCGCTCATCGATCAACTGAACCACGGAGCCCGGAGGATAGACCCCCATCATCCGGATAAATGCGCTCAGCACCACATTGTCATAGCGATTTTTAAGTTGCGCAAAAATGAGCGAGAGCGCTTCATGCGGTGTGAGGGCGGCTGTAGGACGCAGCGGATTACACAGGTTTTCGTAGCGATCTACCAGCGCAAGAATTTTGGCTGTCATCGACAGACTATCACCCTTGAGACGAGCGGGGAAACCACTTCCATCCACCAACTCATGGTGCTGTGCTATGGCTTGCAAGGCGCCTGCGCTAAGTCCCATGCGCTTGCCAAGCCCAACGCTCAGTTCCACGTGGTCCTGGTACAACTTGTATTCGGTCGATGAAAAACCATCATCCACCCAACGAACGCGTTCCGGCAACTCGGTCTTGCCCATGTCGTGCAAAAACGCTGCCATACCCAAATCAACCATATCCGCTTGGGACAAGCCCAGCGATTTACCAAGTAGCAGTGAAATGATGGTCACGTTGACCGGGTGTATTGAGGCCTTGTCACCAATGCCATCAGAGAGCAGACGGATGGCCGACTCGCCTTCAGCCAGCATTTCTCCGACAAATGAATTGACCAAAGCGAGACACTGCGCTGCCGCCTCCTGAGGTTTTGAATTAGCAAGCGAAAGGACTGATTTTTGTTCGCGAATCGCAGCAATATAACGTCGCTCGCAGCGAGCCAGTTCATTTTGCTGGGACTCAAGCATGTCGCGACGTTGTTTGACCAGTCGCAGGGCATCAGCCTCGGCCTCAAGAGCCGACGTCGCCATGTCACTTTTAGCCTTTTGCGAAGGCTGGTCAACTAATTGATCGACAACCTCTGGTGCGTCATTCAAATCACTTTTTGAAGGGATGAATCGGACGCGTTTCAAGCCCAAACCCTGAATAACAGAAATCTGCTTTTCTGTTGTAATTTTAAAGCTACCCTTAGGAAACGGGTGTGCCATCCAACCCAGGTCCAGCTCAATGTACATCCCTATCTGGAGCAGATGGATTTCAATAAATTCGGACTGGGCTTCGTTCATAATAAATTCAAAATTGACACCCAGTCTCAGTGGGCACCACTAAAGTTTTCTCAAAATAACAAGGATAGACGTTATCACAAGCTTTGGGACTCATGCCTTCACAAGACGATAAAAAACCCGCTACGTTACAAAACGTGCGGGTTGCTACGGCTTAATGCGCTGACTGAAAATGAATGGTGCCCGAGGCCGGACTCGAACCGGCAACTCCTAACGGAGGACAGATTTTAAGTCTGCTGTGTAAACCATTCCACCACTCGGGCTGGATTACTCACTGCAAAAAACCCGCTATTCAGGGTTGTGACTGGAGGCGCGATCCAGAGTCGAACTGGACTAACCGGATTTGCAATCCGGGGCATAACCGCTTTGCTATCGCGCCTTTGCATTTAAAAAAATGGGAAGCATTAGCTTCCCATTTTAAATTTGGAGCGGGAAAAGAGGCTCGAACTCTCGACCTATACCTTGGCAAGGTATCGCTCTACCAACTGAGCTATTCCC
>CAJAFJ010000226.1 GCA_903938955.1 uncultured beta proteobacterium
AAGTGGTGCAGCACCGCCTCAAAGGCGAGTACGACGCCGACATCCGACTGGAAGGCTGCCAGTACACCGGCGCACGCTGGATCACCGCCGACACCCCCGCCGAGTTGAAAACGTTTTGCGAGGCCTACCCGATGCGCATGGCGCGCGACGCTGCCAACACACTGGCGTATTTGTGCACCTCGCCGTATGACGTGCGACTGGCGCAGGAGCGCTTCCCCAAAATCCACTTCCACCCGCTGCGCGAGCACGCCGGGCTGGCGCTGCAAAGCGCGGGCTGAACATGAAGGGCGACGGTGCGTCGCCAACCTTTAAGGAGTCTTGATGTTTTTTGCTTCTGATCTCAGCACGGTCTCCCACGGTATTCAGCTCGCCGTGGCGCCGGTTTTCCTGCTCACCGCTGTAGCCGGGATGATTGGCACCGTGGCCGGTCGGCTGGCACGCATCATCGACCGCGCCCGCATTCTCGAAGAACGGATTGACGCCGCGCCAGCCAGCGACCCCATGCTGCACGCCTTCACTGAACTGAAGCGTTTGCAGCAGCGCGGGCGCATGGCCAACGTGTCGATTGCGCTGCTCACGTTTTGCTCGCTCCTGATCGGACTGACGATCATGGCGCTGTTTCTGGGCGAAACCACGGAGATGCAAATCTTCCGGCTGGCCACGGTCTCGTTCCTGGCAGGGGTGGTGTGCTTTTTACTGGCGCTGCTGGGCTTTTTGACCGAAACGCTACTGGCCACGCAAGTGCTCAAGTTTGGCAGGGCAAAAAGCACTGCCTAGTCGATGGATGCGAGATAAACCGCTTGCTCAAAACAGGTCTCATTCTTCAATCCAATCCAGTTGTGGTCCGACCGGGGGCCAGGTGCCTGCGGCGGTGCGCTGGGCAAACCAGCGGGGCATGGCGGCGTCTTCCACGGTGTACTCGCTGCGGGCGGACTTCCAGACCAGGCTGGGCTGGTGGGTGCGCAGGCTTTCAAGTGCCTTTTGTGCTTTGGCGACGTTAACTTTGTCGCCGGTTTTTTCGGTGTAAAAAAGCAAGGCATCGGCATCATAGGGACGAAAACGTATCGCCATGTCCAACATGCGCCACAGCACCGCTTGCTCCAGCGGTTTGAGGGCGAGGTAATCGCTTTCCATTTGGGTTTCGTCATCTTGCTGGCGCTGGTTCGCTTTGGCGAGCAGAGCCTCTTCAAATCGACCCGTGAGGTTCGCCAGCGGACTGAGTACCTGCCCCAGCGCTTCAATAAAAAACTGGGGGCGCTGGCCAAATAACACGAAAGCGGCTTGCAGTTTGAGCGAGTCCACGGGCTGTAAGTCTGGGCGTTGAGCGCCTATGAGTTGGGCAATGTGGGCAATGAAGTCCGGCCCCAGCTCCGGCATGCGTTGAATTTGCGAGCCATAAAACGGCGCGGCATTGGTGTTGACCAAGCGCAGCAGTTTGTCGCGGTCCGAGCCGGACATGACCAGCATCAAATTCACCAGGCCGGGGCGGTTGAGCTGGTCGCGGGCTGATTTGAGCGCAGCCATCGCGTTTTCGCCTTCAAGGCTGGTCAGGGCGTGCTGGGCTTCGTCCACGATCAGGGCGACCGTTTTGTTCGACAACTCATGCAGGGCGCGCAAGGCATCGGCCAGTGTGGCGCCGTCAATTTTGCCGATTTTTGACGTGTCGATCTTGATGCCGCCCACGCTGATGCTGTCCAGCCCCCCGGCTTTGGCGGCTTTGGCTACAGGCCCCAGGTGCTTGAGAAGCGCTCGGCCCACGACCTCGGCAATCAGGCTACCGGGATCGCGTTTTTGGTCGGCCCACAAGTCAACATAGACCACCACCACGCCGCGTTTTTCCAACTCTGGCAGCAAGTCGGCCTGCAAAAAAGTGGATTTCCCCGTGCGCCGGGGTGCCGCCAAAAACAAACCGTTGGGCGCATCGCTGAAAGCAGCTTTGCCTTGCAGGGCATCAGCCAGGTCGGCGGCAAGGGCTGTACGTGCGTAATAGAGCATGAATTATCCTCCTATATCTTGATTTGGATATTTTATCTTTTCCAGGATATTAAATGATAATTCGCGCCACCAGCGCCTCGATCTCGGTTTTGTGCTGCGCGAGCAAGCAAGCTCCAGCCCGTCAAGGGGCCGGCTGACGCGGGGCCGTTGAGCCCTCAGTATTTCAGCCGCGCATAATACGTTTTTTGCGCCGCCTCACGCGCCTGGCGCAGGGTGTGGATGCCCATGGCCTGCAACAGCGGCAGCAGGCGCAGCCAGACTTCGGCCGTGACAAAAGCATCGCCCAGCGCGGTGTGGCGGCCCAGCACGGTGATGTTGAAGCGCTCGGCGATCGCCTCCAGCCGGTGCGCGTCCTGGTTCGGGTGCACCACGGCGGACAGCAGCAGGGTGTCAAGCACCGGGTGGTTGAACACCAGGCCGGTGTCGGCCTCCTGCATCTGCAGAAACTTCATGTCAAACGCGGCGTTGTGCGCCACCAGCACTGTGTCTTGCGCAAAGGTGTAGAACGCGGGCAGCACCTCGGTGATATCGGGTTTGCCCATCACCATGTCCTGGCTGATGCCGTGGATTGGGATGGTGGCGGCCGGAATCAGGCGCCCGGGGTTGACCAGTTGCTCAAAACTCTCCTGGCGCAGCAGCTTGCTGTTGACAATGCGCGTGGCCCCGATCTGGATGATTTGATCGCCGCCGGACGGATTCAGACCGGTGGTTTCGGTATCAAACACGGTGTAAACCAGCTCGCTGAGCAACCGGTCTTCCAGCGCCTTGCTTTGGTCGGTGGACTGAAACAGGTCGAAATCGTAGTACTCGGGGCGGCTGTCGTTTTGCAAAATCTGCGTGGCTTCGAGTTGCTCCTGCACCGTGGCCAGGGGCAGTAAAAACCGGAAGAAGGCTTGATGGCGAATGCGCTCGCGCTCAAACCACATTTCGCCACCATGGCGCTCGACCACGTCGCGCACAGTCAGGGGCGTGCTCTCGGCGCCAAAGCGCATGCTGTCCATTTCCCAGCTCATCACGGTTTCGGTGCTCATGGCCTGGCCGGTCCAGATCAGGTCCAACTGCGCCCGCTCGCCCACGGCCTGCAGGCGCAGCTGGAAGAAGCGGATATCAAACTCATCAACCAAGCGCAGCGCCAGGTAATCCAGCGCCTGCGTCAGGCTGAAGCTGTCGACCTTGAGCCACAGCGCGGGGTCGATATTCTCCAGCGACACGTTGCGCTGCGTGCGCGCCTCGATGCGGCGTTGGGCGGCCAGTAGCACGTCAGCCCCCAGCATCTCCTCCAGTGGCCAGCGTGCCTTGAGGCCTTGGGTGGACTTTTGCGTCATTGCGGTGATGCGCCCGCTCATGCTGCTGACTTCTTCACGCACCACGGTCAAAAAGCGCTCGCGCATGTCGGCGTCCAGGTCCGGGTAGGCCAGCATCTCGACCGCGGCCTGAATATTCGCCAGCGACGAGCGGCTGCCTTCGGTCAGGCCGTGCAGCAACTGGTCGCGCAGGTGCTCTTCTTCAAACGCCCGGGTCACGTTGTCGAGCATCAGCACAAAACCGCTGATGGCGCCCTCGCCTTCGGACGCATCGACATGGCGCACCGGGGCCATTTGCACCTTGAGCAATTGCCCGGCTTGCGTGGTGGTCACAAACTGCGCCGACGGACTGCCCGCACCCCGGCTGATGCGCTGCTGAATGCTCTCCAGCGCGTGCGCCACCAGTTGCCGATCAAACACGGCATAAATAGAGCGCCCGATGCCGATCAGCTCGGCGCCCCCGGCCAGGGTCGGCACTTGTGACAGGCTTTTGAACTGCATCTTGGCGCGGCTGTTGTACAGGATGATGCGGCCGTCCAGGTTGCACACCACCACGCTTTGCGTCAGCTCGGCCATCAGCGCGGCTAGGCGGTTTTTTTCTTGTTGCACGCTCAGGTTAGCCTGGGTGATTTGCGCCGCCACGTCTTCGCGCAAGGTGTCGCGCTGGGTGGCCAATTTAAAAATAGCCGCGGCCAGCGCTTGCGTTTCGGTGGTGCCTTCGTGGTGCATGGGCGCGGCTTTGGGCGCGGCCAGCAAGACGCGGGTTTGCTCCAGCAAGCGCGCCGGCGCCCGGGCGTAGCGCCGGAACAACCAGTGCAGTGTGGCGCCAATCGCCACCAAACCAAACAACCAGGTCAGGCCAATCAACGCAAAACGCGGGGCCAATTGATCGACCAGCAGCGTGCGCTGTTCTGGCTCCAAGGTGGACGCAATCAGGCCCATGGTCAGCAACAGCCAGACCACAGTGGCCAGGCCAATCACCCCAATCGCCAGCACCAGCCGCCGGTCCAGCTTCATGCGTCACGGCCCAGCATTTGTGCCACTTTCTGCACCAGCTCGCGGGTTGAAAAGGGCTTGGTCATGTAGGCGTCGGCGCCCAGCCCCAGCCCCTTGGTCACATCGGTGTCACGCCCCTTGGCGGTGAGCATCAGGATTTTGGTGGCTTGCAGGGCATCGTTGGCGCGCACTTCCTGGCAGACCTCAAAGCCGGTCTTTTTGGGCATCATCACGTCCAACAGCACCAAGTCGGGCTGCTCGCGGGTGATGGCGTCAATCGCCTCCTGCCCGTCGCGTGCAATCACCACCGTGTAGCCTTCGCGCTTCAGCAGGTACTCCAGTGAAATCACGATGTTGGGCTCGTCGTCGGCGACCAGTATTTTCAGGCTCATGTCTTGTCTCCTTGTTCTATTTTTTCAATGCCATTTTGCGGCGTCCAGGGCAAGTGGAATGCAAAGCAGGCGCCATCGGGCGGCGTGGACTCAAGCCAGAGCCGTCCGCCAAAATGTTCCACGATTTGGCGGCTGATCGGCAAGCCCAAACCGGTGCCCTGCGGCCGGTTAGTAGCGTCCCCACCCTGGCGAAATCGCTCAAATACCAGCCCCTGCTGCTCCGCAGCCACGCCCGGGCCATTGTCTTTGACGGCCACGGTCAACCCCGTATCGTCACCAGTCAGGCTTACGCCAACCCGACCACCGGGCACCGGCACGAACTTGGCGGCGTTGGAAAGCAGGTTGAGCATGACCTGCATCAAACGATCGGGGTCGGCCATCAGCACCGGCACCGACGCCGGCAGGCTGACCTCGACCGCAATCTGGCGCTCCTTGAACATTTCCGAGGTGGTGACCACGGCCTGCTTGACCAGCGCGCACAGGTCGACCGCATCGGTGTGCCACTCGGCGTGCCCGGACTCGATCTTGGCCATGTCGAGCACCTG
>CAJAFJ010000227.1 GCA_903938955.1 uncultured beta proteobacterium
AGCTTGAACTGCAAACTGTTTTGACCGCGTCAATGGGCCAATCTTTTGACTTGGCTGGCCTGCGTGAGTTGACCAACCGGGTGTCTGAACACTACCGGGCAGCCGGTTACGCCTTTGCCATTGCCTACTTGCCAGAGCAGCCTATGCAAGGTGGTGCTTTGCAAATAGCCATTGTTGAAGGGCAATACGGGCAGATCAAATCCCAAAGTAGTGATGCGAAGCTAGCCCGTTTGGCTCAGGCGTTTTTGGCACCCCTCCAAAGCGGCAGTGTGATTGAGTCATCCCCGCTGGAGCGCTTGAGCCTGATTCTGGATGACTTTCCTGGCCTCAAGGTCACTCCGATCCTTCGCCCAGGTCAGGAAGTTGGCACAGGAGATCTCGATATCAATGTTGAACGCACCGAGCCTTTCACAGGCGAGGTAGGGCTTGACAATCAGGGTAACCGCTACACCGGGCGTGATCGCGTGCGCTTTAACCTGGATGTGAACAGTCCGTTCATCCTGGGCGACCAGATTATCTTGCGCAGCTTGCTGACCGATGTTCAAGGCATGTGGATGGGTACGCTGGGCTACAGCCTGCCTTTGGGCGCCTCGGGTTTGCGGGGCAATGTCAGCTATGCACACACCCACTACAAGTTGACTGGAGGGGACTTTAGTCCCAAGAAGCAATCAGGCACGGCAGACGTTGCGAGCCTGGGTTTGAGCTACCCGCTGATTCGCAGCCAGCGCGCCAACCTGACTCTTGCGGGTAGTTGGCAGGATAAACAACTACGTGACAGCGAAGGGGTGAACAACACATCGACCAAGAAGACCAGCTCGGTACTGCCCCTGAGCATGAACTTTGATGTTCGTGATGATATCGGCGGTGGGGGCATTACTTACGGCTCCGCCAGTTGGACATCGGGGGAAGTCAAGCTCGGCAGTACTTTGTTAGCTAATGACCAGTCGGCCAAAACCAATGGCAGCTTTGATAAGTTCAATCTTGACTTGGCGCGCATCCAGTACTTGAATCACAGTGTCACTCTATTGGGGCGTTTCAGTGCCCAGATGGCGCGCAAGAACCTGGATTCATCTGAAGATTTTGGATTGGGGGGGGCCAACGGTGTGCGCGCATACCCCAGTGGCGAGGCTTATGGCGATGAAGGATGGATCACTCAAATTGAACTGCGCTATAGCGTGGAGTCCTATGCACCTTTCGTCTTTTATGACGCAGGGAACATTACGACCAATGCCAAGCCATGGCAGGACTCGGTGAAAAATGAACGCAAACTGGCCGGTGCTGGCTTTGGCTTGCGCTACCAGCGCGGTCAATGGAGTGCCGATGCGGCATTGGCCTGGCGCCTGGAGGGTGGGCTGCCAGAGGCTGACTCACAGGATCAGCGCAAGAATGGCCCTCAGGCCTGGCTCAACCTGGCTTATAAATTCTGAGTTCTTATGACGCACTGGTCTCACTCTCAATTCAAAACCAATCGATATTCATGAACACACTGCCGCAGTTTTACGCCCAACCTGTGCCCTTTAATATGGCCGTACACGGTCAGTTGCAATTTGCCGAGATGGTGCCGGAGTTTGGTTTTGCAGCCAAGGCCGATGTCATTGCCTTGCAGGTCAGTGAAGTGGCGCAAGCCGTTCGACATTACCCTCTGGTGTTTTTGCCCGGTACAGGCGAGGCGCCATTTATGCTCGCCGTGTTGGTAGGGCTGGGTGATGGTGTCAACCGCTATGTGGATGACAAGGGGGCATGGCGCGCGCAAACCTATATTCCGGCCTATGTTCGACGTTATCCATTTTTACCAATGCAGATTGCCGGTCAAACCGATCCGATTTTGGCCATCGACACCACGCAAGACTGGGTTCAGGCACAGGCGGGGGATTTCTTGGTGGACAGCGAGGGACGAGCCACACCGCGCTTGCAGCGAGTGATGGCATTTCAACAGGAATATCAAAAGCAAGCTGACATCACCCAAGTCATGTGTGCCGCTTTACATGCCGCCGGCATTCTGGTGCCGCGCACCTTGACGTGGCAAGGTGTGGATGCTGAAACGCGCCAGCTTGATGGTTTCTGGTGCGTCGAAGAAGCCAAGTTGAAAGCGCTCAGTCCTGAGGCGCTTCAAGCTTTGCATCAGGCCGATGCCTTGGGACTGGCTTATGCGCAACTGTTGTCGATGAATAATTTGCAGGGCTTGATTGCGACTCCCGGGCCTGTGTCTGCGCACGGTAATGAGCAAAAGATCTCGCGTGCAAAAAAGACTGCGCGTAATAGGAAGTAATTTAAAGCGCCGAATGGGGTGGTCGTGATGGCTTTGGCATGGGAACAAGCACTGAAGCACGCCCGGTCTGGGTGTGCTGCTACAGCTTTTGCAACACGTCCAACGCAGTGATGTCCACCAGGCAACGCGTATGGCCCAGCGGGCATTCGCGTGCAAAGCAGGGGGCGCAGTCCAGCGGCGGCTGGTAGTCGGGCTTGTTTTTGAGCCACAGCACGGTCGCTTTGTCACTGAGCGGCGGTGTGTGCAGCGGGCTGCTGGAGCCAAAAATGGCAATTTGCGGCACACCCAAGGCGGCGGCCACATGCATCAGGCCGGAATCATTGCTGATGGTGCTTTTGGAGGCGGCAATCGCACTGAAGGCCTGGGCCAGTGTGGTTTTGCCCGCCAGGTTCACGCATTTACCCGCTTGTTCGGCGTTGACCGGGGCAGCAATTTCTTCGCACAGGGCGAACTCCTTGCCCGAGCCCAGCAACACCACCGGCCGGTCCAGGCGCCGCGCCAGTTCGGCGAAGTGGGCGGCGGGCCAGCGCTTGGCGGGGCCGTATTCGGCTCCCGGTGCAAACACGTAATAGCCGCCGCGCTGCAAGCCCATGGAGGCCAGCGCCTGATCGACTTGCGCCGCGTCCATCGCCAACTGCGGGCGGTCCTGGGCGGTATCTTGTGCGCCACTGAGGGCGGAGTAAAACGCCACCATCGGCGGGCGCTGGGTTTTGGGTGGGTTGCTCAGCCGCTGCGTCAGCAGGCCGACCCGCATTTCACCCAGATAGCCGATGCGCTTGGGGATGCCCGCCAGAAACGGCAGCAAGGCGCTTTTTAGCGAATTGGGGCACAGGTAGGCGGTGTCAAACCGGCCTTTGAGCTGCCGCGCCAACGCACGGCGCGCCTGCCATTGCAGGCCGCCGTGGGCAAACGGAAATTCAATCACCTCGGCCACCTGCGGCATCAGGCGGTAGACCGGTGCCACCCAGGGCAGGGCACCGACCGTGAGGCGCTCACCCCGGCTGGCGAGGCGGCGCATCAGCGGCTCGGTCATCACGGCGTCCCCAATCCATTGGGGCGCGATGATCAAAGAGTGGGTCACCGACCCTGGCTCTTTAATGTCCGCCGGCAAAGTGTTCGCCGTCTTTCAGTTTGTACACGGTGCCGCAGTAAGGGCACTTGGCTTCGCCGTCGTGGGCCACATCCAGGTAGACCTTGGGGTGGCCATCCCAGATTTTCATGCCGGCCAGCGGGCTGGGGCAGTACACGCCGCCTTGGTGGTTCAGGTCTTTGGCCAGCAGTTCAATGGTATTTTTGCTCATGGATTTTCTTGGTTGGGTAGAGGGTGGGCCGGGCTCAGACTTTCGTCAGCCAGTCGGCATATTTGGGGTTGCGGCCATTGACGATGTCAAAGAACGCGCTCTGGATTTTTTCGGTGATCGGGCCGCGCGAGCCGTTGCCGATCTCAATGCGGTCCAGCTCACGAATCGGGGTCACTTCAGCCGCCGTGCCGCTGAAGAAGGCCTCGTCGGCGATATAGACCTCGTCCCGGGTGATGGGCTTTTCGCGCAGCTCCAGGCCGAGGTCGGCGCAAATGGCAAAAATGGTGTTGCGGGTGATGCCGTTGAGGGCCCCGGCGCTGGAATCGGGCGTGTAGACCACGCCTTTGCGCACGATAAAGACGTTTTCACCGGCGCCTTCAGACACAAAACCTTGCGGGTCCAGCAGCAGCGCTTCGTCGTAGCCTTCGTCGGTGGCTTCCATGTTGGCCAGAATCGAATTGGTGTAATTGCTCACCGCCTTGGCATGGATCATGGTGATGTTGACGTGGTGGCGCGTGAAGCTGGAGGTTTTGACGCGGATACCGCGCTTCATGCCTTCGTCGCCCAGGTACGAGCCCCAGGCCCACGCGGCGACCATCAGGTGAATGTCATTGCCTTTGGGTGAGACGCCCAATTTCTTGTCGCCAATCCAGGTCAGCGGGCGGATGTAGCAGCTGGGCAAGTTATTGGCGCGCACCACATCCAGCGTAGCCTGCATGACTTCTTGTTGGCTGAAGGGGATCTTCATGCGCAGGATTTTGGCGCTGTTGAACAGGCGTTCGGTGTGCTCTTGCAGGCGGAACACGCCGGTGCTGCCGTCTTGCAGTTGGTAGGCCCGCACCCCTTCAAAAGCGCCGCAGCCGTAGTGCAGGGTGTGGGTCAGCACGTGGATTTTGGCGTCGCGCCACTCCACCATTTGGCCGTCCATCCAGATTTTTCCGTCGCGGTCCGACATCGAGGGGTTTGGGGCAGTCATGAGTTTCCTTCAGGGGTTGAGGACAGCGGCCCATGCGCCGGGGCTGTCCTGCCAGGTTTCAAATGGATGAAGCGGGTATTGCAAAAAACTGATTTTACGGGGCTGGACTGGACGTTTCATTTTGTTACATGAGCCCATGGCAGCGCGGCTGGAGTTGAAGGGGTATTCTCCAGCCTGGGCGACCGGTCTGACTGGCGCCTCAACCATTTTTCTATTCAGAGGACACCATGAAAAAACAATTATTGATGTGGGTCAGCGGCTTTTGCCTGCTGGGTGTAACGTTGCCCACGCTGGCCGAAACCGCCTTGACGCCGAAGGCCCAATTGGCCGCTGACAGTAAAAAGGCCGCCGCACGTTACACCGAGGACAAGACGCTGTGTAACGATGAAACGACGTCCAACGCCCGGCTGCAATGCCGACGCGATGCCAAAGCCGAGTACGACAAGTCGATGGCGGCGGCCAAAGCGCAGATGGCGGCCACCACCCAGGCCAAGCCGGTCACTGGCGCTGTGCCCGTGTGTGTCGACTGTGGCAAAGTGACGGCGGTGACCCAGCATGAAAAAACCGGCGAGAGCAGCCCGCTGGGTCTGATTGCCGGCGGTGCGGCGGGCGCCGTGCTGGGGCATCAGGTGGGCGGTGGCATGGGGAAAGACCTGGCCACGATCGCCGGTGCCGTCGGCGGGGCCTACGCGGGCAAGAAAATTGAAGAAAAAGTGAAATCGAAAAATATCTGGTCCGTCAGCGTCCAGTACGGCAATGGCGCAAAAGGCAGCTTTGATTTCGAGCAGGACCCCGGCCTGAAGGTGGGCGATGCGGTTAAAAAATCGGGCAACACCCTCGTTCGTCAGTAACTGAGTCAGCCGCCCCGGTGGGGTGGCCAGCGCACAGTCACCGCCAAGCCCCCCAGCCGGTCGGAGCGGTTGACCCGCAGTTGCGCGCCACACACATCGGCAATGCGTTTGACAATCGACCAGCCCAGGCCACTGCCGGGTTGCTCGTTGCCCAATACCCGGTAAAAACGCTCCCCCAGGTGGGCCATTTCTTCAGCGCTCATGCCGGGGCCGCTGTCCTGCACCTGCAGCTGGATGTGGCCGGATTCATGTGCCACGTCGACCTGAATCTGCGCGCCCGGGGGGCTGTAACGCAGGGCGTTGTCGATCAGGTTGCGCACCAGCACACTCATCAGCATCTCGTCGCCCTCAACTGGGCAGGGCGTGTTGGCGTCAAGTTCCAGCGTTTGCTGGCGCGCCAGCGCGGCGGGCGCCAAGTCGGCCGCCACACGCCGCGCCACGCTGCTGAGGTCGGCTGTTTTGGCGGGGCTGGTTCGGGCCTGTGGGTTGGATTCGAGCCGGGCCAGCGTCAGCAGTTGTTCGACCAGCCGGGTGGCGCGGTCACACCCGGCCAGCGTGACCTGCAGGGCGTGGTCGCGCTGTGCGGTGTCGGCGCCGGCGCCCAGGGCGACCTGGGCCTGGGCGCGGATGGCGGCAATGGGGGTGCGCAGTTCGTGCGCCGCATCCGCAGTGAAGCGGCGCTCCGACGCCACCATCTGGTCGATGCGTTCAAACAAGGCGTTGAGCGCCTGCACGGCGGCTTGCAATTCGGTCGGCAAATCGGCCAGCACCACCGGCTCCAGCGCCTGCGGGCGCCGGTGGGTTAGCAGCTGGCTGAGTTGGCGCAGGGGTGCCAGCCCCAGCCGCACCACCCACCAGCCGCCCAGCGCCAACAGGGGCAAAGCGAACATCAGCGGCAGCAGCAGGCCGCTCAGCACGGCCCACAGAATGGAACTGCGCGAGGCGGTTTGCTCGCCTACAAACACCTGCACATCGCTCTCGGCGCCCCGGGTGGCAAACACCCGCCACTCGGCCTGGTCGGCGAGGCGCACGGTGCTGAAGCCATGGGCTTGGGTGGACAGGGGCGTCAAACCCGCATTGGACGAGCGCATTGTCAAGCGACCTTCGTGGAACACCTGAAACGCAACTTTGGGGGCGTATTTGTGCAGAGTGGGGGCATCCGCCACCCCGTCGTGGTCGTCGGTCTCGGCCTGGGTTTGCTGCACCACGAGCAGCGCCGCCGCTTGCGCCAGATGGCCGTCCAGCAGTTCGTCCAGTTCATGGCGCGCATCGACCCAGGTCATGACGGCCGCGCCTAGCCAGACCAGCGTCACCAGGCCCAGCAGCAATACCAGCAGACGCGCTTGTAACGATTTCAGGCGGTGCAGCACATTCATACGGGGCCTTGCGTGCGCAGCAGGGTGTAGCCCACGCCGCGCACGGTTTGGATCAGGTCCGGGTGCAGCTTGCGGCGCAGGTGATGGATGTGGACCTCGATGGCGTTGCTGTCCACCTCGTAGCCCCAGCTGTAGAGTTGTTGTTCGAGTTGTTCGCGCGACATCACGCGCCCGGCGCTGAGCATCAGGGCATGCAGCAAATCAAATTCACGGGTGGACAGCGCCACCAACTCGCCGTCCATGCGGACCAGGCGCGCGGCCGGGTCCAGCAACACGCCGCCACATTGCAGGGCCGCCTGGACCTGGCCATGCGAGCGGCGCACCAGCGAGCGCAGCCGGGCCCCGAGTTCATGCAGGTCCACCGGCTTGACGACATAGTCGTCGGCACCCAGGTCCAGGCCGCGGATGCGGTCCGGCACCGCATCGCGGGCGGTCAGCACCAGCACCGGGGTGGCTACTTTGCGCGCGCGCAGGGCCTGCAGCACCTCCAGCCCGTCTTTCAGCGGCAGCCCGAGGTCCAGCACCGCGGCGTTGTAGTCGCCGGTGAGCAGCTCGCGCTCCGCCGCCATGCCGTCGCGCACCCAGTCCACCTGAAACCCCAATTGCCGCAGTCCGGCGCGTAGCCCGTCACCCAGCATCGCATCGTCTTCAGCCAGCAAAATTCGCATCAATAAGCTCCGGTGGGGTGGGGTTTGAATCATACGGATCGAAATCGGTCAACCGCTTCTTTCTGTACATGCACGCCACGTTAACAAACGCACATTAGGCTTTTCTTAACGGGGACGGATGGAGCCCGGCGCCGGGGGGGCCGCGTTAAGAAAGCCTTAATTCACCCCGACTACGCTCGGTGTTTTATAGAGCCCAAAGGAGTCCGTCATGATGAAACGCTTCAACAAGTCCCAGCTGCTGGCCTGCGCCGCATTGGCCTTGCCCTTGCTGGCAAGCGCCGCCAATCCGATTCAGGACAGCTACCGCGCCCAAGCCAAGCGGGACAACCCCGCGTTCAAAGACTTCTCGGTGGCCGCCGGTCGACAACTGTATGCCACCAAGGTCGGCGAGTTCGCCTGCGCTTCCTGCCACACTGACTCGCCCCTGGCCGCGGGCAAACATGCCAAGACCAACAAGGACATTTTGCCGCTGTCGCCCAGTGCCAATCCCAAGCGCTTCACCGATGTCGCCACCGTCGAGAAATGGTTCAAGCGCAATTGCAACGACGTCTTGAGCCGCGCCTGTACCGCCCAGGAAAAGGGCGATTTCATGGCCTACGTCTTGTCTGTCAAATAAGGAGTTGTCATGAAACGTTTTTCTTACCTGCTCGTCGCGTTGCTGGTCACCACGTCCTTCGGCGTGCATGCCGACGACCATAAATACAACGGCGAAAACCGGGGCAAGCCCGTCATGCCGGCGCAAGTCAATGCCAAATTCCAGCAGGAATGCGCCAGCTGCCACATGGCGTTTCCGCCCGGTTTGCTGCCCGCAGCCTCGTGGAGCAAGATGATGTCCGGGCTGGACAAGCACTTTGGGGTCGATGCCTCCATGACGCCCGCCGAGACCACTGAGGTCACGCAGTTTTTGACGAAGAACGCCTCCAACCGCTGGCCGGCTGCCAGTGCGCCTTTGCGCATCACCGACGCCGCCTGGTTCAAGGCCAAGCACAACAGCCGCGAGGTGGCGCCCGAGGTCTGGAAGCGGGCGTCCATCAAGAGCCCCGCCAACTGCGCGGCCTGCCACACGGGGGCGGCCAAAGGTGACTTTAACGAGCACAACATCCGCATCCCCAAGTAAACCTGTCCAGCCCACAAGGAACTGACACCATGCAACGCACGCTGATCTGGGATATGCCGACCCGCCTGTTTCACTGGACGCTGGCTGCGAGCTTTGCTGGCGCTTGGCTCACCAGCGAGTCCGACACGTGGCTGGCGGTCCACGTGTTTCTGGGTTACCTGATGCTGGGCTTGGTGGTGTTTCGATTGGTGTGGGGACTGGTGGGCACGCATTACGCCCGGTTTTCATCGTTCTGGTTCAGCCCCAAAGACGCGCTGCGGTACCTGCGCCAGATCATGGCGGGGCAGGCCAAGCGCCATGTCGGGCACAACCCGACCGGCAGCGTGGCCATTTACGGCTTGCTGTTGCTCACGGCGGTGGTCGGGCTGACCGGGTGGTTCACACTGGGCGCCGAAGAGCAGCAAGGGCTGGCTGCGGGCTGGATGAGCCTGGTGCAGGGGCGCACCTTCAAGAAACTGCATGAAGCGGCGGCCATGGTGATGCTGCTGCTGGTGATCGGCCACATCGCCGGGGTGGTGGTGGAAAGCATTTTGCACAAGGAAAACCTGGCCCGTGCCATGGTCAGCGGCACCAAGCTGGCCGACGTGGGCGCCCCGGCCGCGCAGCCCCGCCCGTGGGTCGCCGTGCTGATGGGGGTGTTGATGGTCGTCTTTGCGGGCTGGTGGTTTATGTACGCCTGGCACGCGCCGGTGGAGGCGCAACTGGGCCGCGCCGAGGGCAGCATCAGCGCCCCCCACGTTGCCTTCGTGGGCGCCAAACTGCCCGACAACGCGCTGTGGAGTGATGAGTGTGGTAGCTGCCACCTGCCGTTTTATCCCGCGCTGTTGCCGAGTCGCTCCTGGACGCGGATGCTGGCCGAACAAGACCGGCACTTTGGCACCGACCTGGGGCTGGATGAGCCGACCCGTGCCGCCTTGCTGGTGTTTTTAAAGGCCAACGCGGCCGAGCGGCACCTGACCGAGGCGGGCCTCAAGATCGACAACTCCCTGTCGCCCAATGCGGCGCCCTTGCGCATCACCGAAACCCCTTACTGGCTCAAAAAGCACCGGGAGATCACGGACGCTGATTGGCGGTCGCCCCAAGTCAAAAGCAAAGCCAATTGCGACGCCTGCCATCTGGATGCGCTGGACGGCACGTTTGAAGACGGCGCCATGCGGATGCCTCAGCGGGATTAATTCATACGACCGAAGTTTTTTCTGGGTAAAAATGCTGTTTCAGAGCAAAATCTTGAAAAACGGAGGAAAAAATGGCCGGAAAGCTGCTGGGATACGAATTTCTGAGGGAACACCTCGATCTCCGTGCCTTCCCGTGCGCACGGCCAGCCCGTATAAGCAGCGTGACCAAAGTCTTGCAGCGTCTGGACGGAGTGGATGTTCCGGCGGCAGTGGCGCCCGCCACGCAGGCCCCGCTGGACCATATTTTGTTCGCGCTCAAACACGAAGGCATCAACCTGCAGGTGCTGGCCCAGTCCTTGCCCCAGATTGCGGCCGTCGACATCAGCGAAGCCTTTCGCAACAGCCCGGCCAGCAAGTACATCCGCATCGCCGCCTACCTATGGGAGCAGTTCACCGGCCATGAGCTGGCAGGCTTGCCCAACGCCGCGGGCCCGTATGTGGACCTGTTCGATCCGAAGAAATACCTCACCGGCCGACCCCGGCGCAATACCCGGTGGCGCGTGATCTTCAATGGTCTGGGAAACCTCCGGTATTGCCCCAGCATTGAGAGAACCAGTGCTATCACAGCCTTGTTGGCGCAGGACACGCTGAGCCGAGCCCAGGAATTCATCAACGGACTGGACCACGAGCTGCTGGACCGCACCATGAGCTGGTCGTATCTGAGCGAAACCGAAAGCTCGTTTGCCATTGAGAGCGAAAAGCCCACCACGCGTAAGGCCGAGGCCTTTGCGCAACTGCTGCGCCAGGCGCGCGACAAAACACCCATCACCGAGGATTACCTGGTTGAACTGCAAAACCTCGCCGTGACCAACCCCCTGGATCAGGCCGTGCAGTTTCGCCACCGGCAGAACTGGCTGCGCGGCCCCGGCAGCGGCGTGCTGGGCATCACCTACGTGCCGCCCGCGCCGGAATGGGTGCCAGAGCTGATGCAGTCCATCATGGATTGGGTGAACGACCCGCCCCCCGGCCAGAGCGCGCTCGTCATCGGCGCCTTGGCCAGCTTTGCGTTTGTGTTCGTGCATCCGTTCATGGACGGCAACGGCCGCCTGTCGCGCTTTCTTTTTCACAAAGCGGTCTGCCAGTCCGAAGTCCTCCAGCAGGGCCTGGTGCTGCCCATTTCGGTGGCGATGAAGCGCAACGAAGGCCAGTACCTGCAAGCGCTGAAATCCTTCTCGGCCCCGGCGCGGCGCCTCTGGGAGGTCACGATGCGCGATGACGACCACTTTGATTTGAGGTTCACGGGCGATCCGTCCATCTACCGCTACTGGGACGCCACCCCCTGCGTCGAGTTTGGCCTGCGCATGGCCGAGCAGTCGCTGGAACTCGATTTGCGCCAGGAGACCGACTACCTGCAGAAATACGATGCCATCTGGCGCCGGGTCAACGAGCGCATCGACCTGAACAGCAACGCCTTGTCGCTGCTGGTGCGCTTGTGTCTTCAGAATGAAGGTCGCCTCTCAAGCGGCAAACACAAGAGCTTTTTGGCCAAAGGCTACCCGGAGGAGATGCTGGCGACGGTTGAATCAATTGCCATGTCCGTGATGACCGGGCGTGATGAGGCGGCGGATGAGGTTGATGGAATTGCGCCTTATCAGGCCGGATAAAGGGGTAGCGGCTTGGCAGCGGTAGCCGACGTTCAGGGGGCGCAATCCACTTGAATTTCATTAGCGCCTAGGTGTCAACGGGTCCCTACAACCATTGCAGCGCAGTCCGACAGACAGAAGTCTCCGCGATCAGCACAATTGATGCCCTCATATGGCAAGGAGACCAAAATGCAAAATCCAAAATCGACCCTGATCGACCTCGAAACGAAGTTTTGGCAGTCGATGGTGGACCACGAGACCGATGTGGCACTCAACCTGCTCTGCGAGCCGGCGCTCATGGTCAGCGCGCATGGCGCGATGAAATTCGACCACGCGGGCTACCGCCAGATGGCTGAGCACGGCACCATGGTGGTCAAGTCGTTTGAACTCAGCGGCATGGAGGTCGTGTTTCCGAACGACGCGACGGCGATTCTTTCCTACCGCGTCAAGCAGGGCGTCGCGCCGCGTGGCCAGGGTATCACCACGGAACAGGAGATGCACGACACCTCGACCTGGGTCAAGACCGACCATGGCTGGCGCTGTGCCATGCACACGGAGACGCCGATCAAGAAGCCCGACATGGCCAGCAAGAACACGATCTGTCTGTGGTTTGACGGCACCGCCGTTGACGCCGCCAAGTTCTATGCCGAGACCTTCCCCGACAGCGCGGTGGGCGCCATCTTGCGCGCACCGGGCGACTACCCCGACGGCAAGCAAGGCGATGTCCTCACGGTCGAGTTCACCGTGGTCGGCATCCCCTGCGTCGGGCTCAATGGCGGCCCAGCGTTCAAGCACAACGAGGCGTTCTCGTTTCAGATCGCAACCGACGACCAGATGGAGACCGACCGCCTGTGGAACGCAATCATCAGCAATGGCGGGCAGGAAAGCGAGTGCGGCTGGTGCAAAGACCGGTGGGGCCTGTCGTGGCAGATCACCCCACGCGCCCTCATCGCAGCGATTTCCGACCCCGATCCTGCCGTGGCCAAGCGCGTGTTTGACGCGATGATGACGATGGGAAAGATTGACATCGCCACGATCGAGGCAGCGCGGCGTGAAGCCGTTGCATCGAAATAGGCCGCGGCCTAAAACCCCCGCACGATCTCCATCGCCTGCTCCACGCGCTCCACGGCGTGGATGGTCAGGCCTTCAATCGGCTTCCTGGGCGCATTGGCTTTGGGCACTACCGCTACGCTAAAACCCAGCTTGGCGGCTTCTTTCAGCCGCTCCTGGCCGCGTGGCGCTGGCCGCACTTCACCCGCCAGCCCGACTTCGCCAAAGGCAAAAAAGCCCTTGGGCAGCGGCTTGCCGCGCAGGCTTGAGGTGATGGCCAGCAGCACCGCCAAGTCAGCCGCCGGTTCGCTGATGCGCACACCGCCCACAGCATTCACAAACACGTCTTGGTCCATGCAGGCGACACCAGCATGGCGGTGCAGCACCGCCAGCAGCATGGCCAGGCGGTCTTTGTCCAGGCCGACGCTGAGGCGTTTGGGCGACGGCCCGGCGCTGTCCACCAGCGCCTGAATCTCCACCAGCATCGGGCGCGTGCCCTCCAGCGTGACCATCACGCAACTGCCGGGCACTGGCTCGCTGTGCTGGCTTAAAAAGATGGCG
>CAJAFJ010000228.1 GCA_903938955.1 uncultured beta proteobacterium
GCAAATCACGTTGTCCAGTGTTTTGGCACCCGCGGACTGCTTGATCAGGTCCATGGTGCAAATGCCATCACCGCCAAAATACTTGACGTTGGTCAGGCCCAATTGTTCCATCTGACGCAACATGGGGCCAGCTTGTGGGTCCATGCCACCAAAGAAAATACCGTCCGGCTTCTTGGACTTGATCGACGTCAAGATGGACATGAAGTCCACGTTCTTGTCGGTTGTGAACTGCTCATCAATAATCGTGATGCCCTTGGCAGCAGCTGTCTTCTTGAACACGGCAGCTACACCTTGGCCGTAAGCGGTACGGTCATCAATGATGGCGATGCGTTTGAGTTTCAAGGCGTCTGCGGCGTAGTAAGCCAGTCCAGCACCGAGAGCGTTGTCATTGGCCAGCAAACGCCAGGTGGTTTTGTAGCCTGGCTTGGTCAGGTCGGGGTTGGTCGCCGAAGGCGTGACGTGAGGAATACCGCAGTCGTTGTAAATTTTGGATGCGGGGATGGTCGTGCCCGAATTCAGGTGACCGGCTACGCCAGACACTTTGGCATCGCACAGTTTTTGTGCAACGGCTGCACCTTGCTTGGGATCGGCTGCATCATCTTCAGCCACGAGTTCAAATTTAGCCTTTTTACCGCCGATCATGACGCCCGCTGCGTTCAGATCTTCAATGGCCATACGGGCGCCATTTTCATTGTCTTTTCCGTAGGAAGCCTGTGCGCCGGAAATAGGGGCCACATGGCCGATTTTGACGACCATGTCTTGAGCCATGGCAACGCCAGCAGCAGCGGCAATAGCAGCGGCAACGGTAAGTTTCAATTTCATTTGCATAGACAACTCCATATTAAAAAATAATGTGAATTTAAAAACTCCACACCGGACACGATAACGCAATTTTCAAGCCACACGCATAGGGAAGACACCAAGTTGGCAAGACAAAACCTCAAATTTCAAACCGGACGCGCCACCCGCTGCGCCAAGGCATCGGCTACAGCCTGACGCACGACAACTTCCAGTTCCTGGCGCAAACGCGCGCTCAGTGCCTGAACTTGCTCATTGACGACCGAACGCAACATGGACTCGGTTTCTTCACGCAATCGCCGCTCCATCACCATGTCCACGCGCTGCATCACAAACCAAACCGTTTCTTCAAGATCCGGCGTGGCCGGAACCGGCGCATGCGCCCGCTCTGGGGGCCGCACTACTTCGGTCAACGTGGGTAAAAAACGGGGCAGATTTCGGGGGGATTCGCTCATGATTAACTCTTGAGATTGAGGTCATGCCGGGTGATGGTGTAGCCGCGATCGGTGTAGTGTTTCCAGCGGCCACGCGCAAGTTGGCGATCTTCGTCATCCAGCCCCACCACTTCGATCACCCGGTCAAAGCGCTCAAAGCCGTCCGGCACACGATGGCCCAGGTTAAGCAGCACCTGCTGATGCGGCAGGGATTCGGTAGAACTGGCCAGGATCACGGGCGACATGGCAACGATGCGCGGGTCGCTGTCAACATGACAATGCGGCACAAAATCAGGGGGGGAGAAAGTCCACAGGGCTAGGTCGAGTTGTTGCAAGGTGTCGGGCACCCCCAGCACCACCATCCTGGCGCCATTGCTCACTGCTTTGCGCAACAAACGACAGGCGTAAGCCACCGGGTCAGGCGCATTGAAGTGAAAGGCGACCTCGGTCATTTTAATTTCTCGGTGCCCAACAGGTAGGCCAGCAGCAAGGCGACCGGGCGGCCAGTGGCGCCTTTGGCGGTGCCACTCTTCCACGCCGTTCCCGCAATATCAAGGTGCGCCCACGGGAATTTACCGGTAAAGCGCTGCAAGAATTTGGCGGCCGTAATGGCGCCGCCCATACGTCCAGCAACATTGGCGACATCGGCAAAATTGGTTTTAAGACCCTCCGCGTAGTCATCATCCAAAGGCATGCGCCAGCAGAGATCTGCGCTCGTCTCACCCGCCGCCAGCAAGGCTGTAGCGAGCGCATCGTCAGCAGAAAAAAGGCCGCTGCGCACGGCGCCCAAAGCCACCACGCAGGCCCCCGTCAGGGTGGCAATGTCGACCACAACGCGTGGCTTGAAGCGCTCGGCATAAGTCAGGGCATCGCACAGCACCAATCGGCCTTCGGCATCGGTGTTGAGGATTTCAATGGTTTGCCCGCTCATGCTGGTGACGACATCACCCGGCTTGACGGCGCGGCCGTTGAGCAAGTTTTCGCAAGCTGGAATCAGCCCCACCACGTTGATCGCTGGCTTCAACTCAGCCAATGCGCGAAAAACACCCAAGACGCTGGCGGCCCCGCACATGTCAAACTTCATCTCGTCCATTTCGGCGGCCGGTTTGATGGAGATACCACCGCTGTCAAAGGTGATGCCTTTGCCCACAAGCACCGTCGGTGCCTCGGTTTTGGCGGCCCCGTCGTAATGCAAAACAATAAACCGCAAGGGCTCTTCAGAGCCTTGGGCCACCGCCATGAAGGAGCCCATGCCCAACTTTTCCACCTCTTTCGGACCGAGAACCTGGCATTTGATGCCAGGCAACTTGGCCAATGAACGGGCCGCGCCCGCCAGCAGCGTCGGCGTGGCGTAGTTGGCGGGTCGGTTGGCCCATTCCTTGGCGAACTCAATGCCCGTAATAGCGGCTTTGGTGCTCTCAACAACAGGGATGAATTTGGGCGAGTTCGGCAAACCGACGACCACGCGCTGAATCGTCCGGCCCTCGGGTTTTGATTTGGTGGTGGTGTAGACGTAAGTGGACTCGGCCACCGCCATCATGGCGGCGCGCACGCCTTCCTCGTGTGGCAGCGCCGCAAAACACAGCGCCAGCTTTTTGGTGCTGGTGGCCTTGACCACGGCCACGGATGCTGCAACTGTCTGTCGCACGTCTTTCGCCGAGCCTGTTCCGATGCTTGCCAAAACGACGCGGGTGCAGGACAAACCTGCGGGCCGGTAAATTAGGAGGGGTTTGCCCGGCTTGATTTCAAGGTCACCAGCTTTGAGGGTTTGCGCCACCAGCGTGGAGACAATGTCCTTGCCCGGCTTGAATGACTCGCTGACCAGCACAATCAGCACATCGCATTTTTCTGAGGCGGCGCCAGCCATGCTCAAAGTCTTGAGTTCAAAGTTCATAATTCAGGTTTCCCAAATAGTTAAAGACAAGACTGGCGCCGCCTTAAAGCCACGGTCGTCCGTCCTGAAAATTCTCAGCTAATGTTATTCCATTCCTCTATTCGCAAGGAGCTGGCGCGCAGTTTTGGCGCCGTCCTGCTCGTGCTGGCCACCATCATCATGACCACGACCTTGATTCGCACCCTGGGTCAAGCGTCACGGGGCAGTTTTAACCCGTCGGACATCATGCTGGTCATGGGTTACAGCGTGCTCGCCTATATGCCGACCATTTTGACCCTGAGTCTGGTGATTTCCATCATTTCCTCGCTGTCGCGCATGTACCGCGAGAGTGAAATGGTGATCTGGTTCAGCAGTGGCAAGGGCCTGGCGGGCTTGCTTGCGCCGCTGTTCCGGTTTTCATGGCCCATCTTGCTGGCGGTCGCAGTTCTGACCCTGCTGGTTTTACCGTGGTCGAACCAAAAAATATCGGACATGCGAGATCAATACGAAAAAAGAGGCGATGTTGAACGCATCCAGCCCGGGCAATTTCAGGAGTCATCGACCGGCACGCGCGTGTTTTTTGTCGAAAAAGAAGTCGAAGGCACTCAGACCGGCGCCAACGTGTTTATTGCCACCACGGAACACGGCAAGGAAACCATCACCTCTGCCCGCAGTGGCCGTATCCAGAATGTGGGCCCGGATCGGTATTTGATGCTCAACAACGGGCAGCGGCTTGAAAGCGAAGTGGGCAAGCCGGACCTGAAAATCAGCGAGTTTGAGGAATATGGCGTCAAGGTCGGCGTCGATGTCCACATCGGCTCAGACCAAGTCCCGACCAAAACCCGGCCCAGCCTGGAGCTGCTGCAAAACCCGACCTTGCTGAATCTGGCAGAACTGTCCTGGCGCATTGGCTTGATATTGGCCGCCATCAATTTTGTGGTGATTGGCATTGCGGTCTCCAGCGTCAATCCGCGCGTTGGGCGCAGCGCGAATCTGGTTTTTTCGCTGTTTGCATTTATTTTGTATTTCAACTTGCTCAGCCTGGGGCAAAGCTGGATTGCTTCCGGCAAGTTTTCTTTCGCTGGTTTTTTGATCACTGTCCACGGCAGCGCGCTGGTGTTGGGGCTGTTATGGCTGGCCAAGGGGCATAACAACTGGCACTGGCGCGCCCTGACCCGCCAGCGTTCTTCACAGACACGAAAGAGCACCACGTGAAAACCATTCGACGCCTGATTTACGGTGAGGTGCTCTCGGCGGTGGCGTTTGTCACCCTGGGGTTTATCGCTTTGTTTTCCTTTTTTGACTTTGTGGATGAAATCCAGTCGATTGGAAGCCATGCGGCGAGCCAATACAAATTGATCCATGCCCTGACCTATGTGACGCTGATGATTCCGAGTCACTTGTACGAACTGCTGCCGATTGCGGTGCTGATCGGCACCATTTTTGTCATGGCACGTTTGGCTCAAAGCTCGGAATACACGATTTTGCGCACCAGTGGACTCGGCCCCTGGCGCGCCCTGAGAACGCTGTTGCTTTTAGGCTTGGGGTTTGTGATTTTTACATTCGCGATTGGTGACTACATTGCCCCGGCGGCGGACCGCAGCGGGCAACTCATCAAAGCGCGACTTCAGGGCAGCATCACGATTGGGCAAACAGGTGCTTGGCTGAAAGAAAAACAACCCTATTCGCAATACGCGATCAACATCAACGCGCTGGAGACAGACGGCAGCATGCGCGGCGTGCGCATCTTCGAGTTTGATAACCAAGGCTATTTGCTCACGCTTATCAAAGCCAAATCAGCCACCTACGGCGAGGATGAATCCTGGAACCTGATGCAGGTCGACCGGACTGAATTCCCCGTACTCGGCAAGACAGAAGCGCGCGTTGACCGCCAGCAAGTTGACCAACTGCGCTGGCCCAACCAGATCAGTGCAGAAATGGTGTCGGCCGCTCTCCTCAAACCGGAACGCATGAGCACGATCGACCTGTTTCAGTACATTCGGCACCTCCAGACCAACAACCAGAGCGCCCAACGCTACGAAATCGAGTTCTGGAAGAAGGTTTTTTACCCCCTGAGCTGTTTGGTGATGGTCGTGCTGGCGTTGCCATTTGCGTACCTGCACTTTCGCTCCGGCGGCATTGCGACCTATGTGTTCGGTGGGGTCATGGCTGGTATCAGCTTTTTTATGCTGAATAACGTTTTTGGCTACATCGGCAACCTCCAGAACTGGCAACCCTGGCTCACGGCCGCATTGCCGGGAATGATTTACTCGGTGCTGTCGCTGTCCGCGTTCGGGTGGCTGGTGCTTAAACATTGAGATGCAAACATGACGACCCACAACCTTTTAACGCCCGCAGCCCAGTTGCGAAGCACCATTCTCTTTGGCCACGGTTCACGCGACCCGCTGTGGCGCAAACCGATTGAAGCGGTAGCCAACCATGTTCAAACGATTGCACCAGAAGTTTTGGTGCGCTGCGCCTACCTGGAACTGACTGAGCCCGACCTGCCCACCACGGTGGCGGAACTAGTGGCCCTGGGCGTGACGTCCATCGCGGTGATTCCGATGTTTTTGGGTGTTGGACGGCATGCGCGGGAAGATTTGCCATTGCTGGTGACTGACCTCATCGCGGCCCACCCTCACGTGGCGTTTGACCTGAAACCAGCTATTGGCGAAGACGCGCAGATGATCGAGCTGATGGCCCGTATCGCTCTTTCCTGATATTTCAATAGATGCCTGAGGCATAATAAATTTCACCTATAGCTGAAATTTGATATGAACCTTCACCAATTCCGTTTTGTTCAAGAAGCCGTTCGGCGCAATCTCAACCTGACGGAAGCGGCCAAAGCCCTTCATACATCGCAGCCGGGCGTCTCCA
>CAJAFJ010000229.1 GCA_903938955.1 uncultured beta proteobacterium
ATGCTGCCCTTTGACAACAAGAGCGAGTTCCAGGTGGTGGTCGAAATGCCCGCTGGCACCCCGCTGGAAAACACCGCCGCCACGCTGCACGAACTCGGCGCTTTCCTGGCGCAACAGCCTGAAGTGCTGAACCTGCAAGCCTACGCGGGCACCGCCTCGCCTATCACCTTCAACGGTCTGGTGCGCCAGTACTACCTGCGCGCCGATGCTGATCAGGGTGACCTGCAGGTGAACCTGGTGGACAAGCACCACCGCAGTGAAAAAAGCCACGCCATCGCGCAACGCCTGCGCCCCGAGCTGGAAAAAATTGGCCTCAAACACCAGGCCCGCATCAAGGTGGTTGAAGTGCCACCCGGCCCGCCGGTGATGTCGCCTTTGATGGCCGAGGTCTATGGCCCGGACGAAGCCGGTCGCCAGCTTGTGGCCAGCCGCGTGGCGAAAGCGTTTGCCGCGACGCCCGACATTGTGGGCATCGACACCTCGCTCAAGGAAAACGCCGCCCGCGTCTTCTTGCGCGTGCGCCATCAACGCGCCAACGCCCTGGGCATTCCGGTCGCGGTAGTGGCACAAAGTGCGGCCATGGCCTTGTCGGGCTCGAATGCCGCTTACCTGCACGACGGCCAGTCCAAATACCCGGTGCCGGTGCGGCTGCAACTGCCACTGACGTCCCAGGTCGGGCTCGATGCCTTGCTGGCGATCCCGTTGCGCGCCGCTAACGGCCAGATGGTGCCGCTGTCCGAGCTGGTGACGGTGGAGCGCGGCGTGATTGACAAGCCGCTGTTCACCAAAGACCTGTTGGGCGTCAGCTACGTGTTTGGCGACATGGCGGGCAAGCTGGATTCGCCCTTGTACGGCTTGTTTGCCATTCGCAACAAGCTCCAGGACGCAGCCCTGCCGGGCACCGGCGAGCTGGGCGAGTACTGGATCAAGCAGCCCACCGACCCCTACCGCCAGTACGCCCTCAAGTGGGATGGCGAGTTGCAGATTACCTATGACACCTTCCGCGACATGGGCGCTGCCTATGGCGTGGGCTTGATCCTGATCTACCTGTTGGTGGTGGCGCAGTTCCGCAGTTACCTGACACCGCTGGTCATCATGGCGCCGATCCCGCTGACCATCATTGGCGTGATGCCCGGCCACGCCATCATGGGTGCGCAGTTCACAGCCACCTCCATGATCGGGATGATCGCGCTGGCCGGCATCATCGTGCGCAACTCCATTCTGCTGGTCGACTTTATCGAACTGCAAGTGGCGCAGGGCCTGGCCTTCAAGGACGCGGTGGTGCAGTCGGCCGCCGTGCGTGCGCAGCCGATTGCGCTGACCGGGCTGGCGGCCATGATTGGCGCCTTTTTCATCCTGGATGATCCGATTTTTAACGGCCTGGCCGTGTCGCTGATTTTTGGTATTTTGGTCTCCACCCTGCTCACGCTGGTGGTCATTCCTGTCCTTTATTACGCCTTGTACCGGCGTCGTATGGAATCGCCCGCAGAGGCGAAGGTTTACTAGGTGCTGTTTATAAATTAAGTAAGTCCTAAACTTTCAGGAGACAAAAATCATGGCTCACATCGTCATCATGGGTGCTGGTCTGGGCGGCATGCCCGCCGCCTACGAACTGCGGGCGCTGCTCGATAAAACGCACCGCATCACGGTGGTCAACTCGACCGACTATTTCCAGTTTGTCCCGAGCAACCCATGGGTGGCGGTGGGCTGGCGTGAGCGCGAGCAAATCACGCTGCCGATTGCGCCGTATCTGGAACGCAAGAACATTGCTTTCATCGCCAAAGCGGTGACGCAGATTGATGCGCCCGCCAACCGCCTGACACTGCTGGGCGGCGACACGCTGGACTACGACTACCTGGTCATCACCACCGGCCCCCGGTTGGCGTTTGAAGAGATCGCCGGGGCCGGCCCGCTGCGCGCCGATGGCGGCGGGGGTTTTACCCACTCGGTGTGCAGCGTGGACCACGCGCAGGCCTTTTTTGCCGACTACCAGAAGTTTCTCGACAACCCCGGCCCGGTGGTGATTGGCGCCATGCCCGGCGCCAGCTGCTTCGGCCCCGCCTACGAGTTCGCCTTCATTCTGGACACCGACCTGCGCAAACGCAAACTGCGCAACAAAGTGCCCATCACCTACGTCAGCAGCGAACCGTATGTTGGCCACCTGGGGCTGGGCGGTGTCGGCGACAGCAAATCAATGCTGGAGTCCGAAATGCGCAACCGCGACATGAAGTGGATCACCAACGCCAAAACCAC
>CAJAFJ010000230.1 GCA_903938955.1 uncultured beta proteobacterium
CCTTCTTGTCATGGCTCATCAACTCGAGATATCTGGCGGAACCCAGCCGTGGCCCGAATACCGGCAAACCGGCCCGAACAAAAATCCGTTCGATTCGTTCGACTGCATTGCTGTCCAGCCATCCCAACTGACGCGATAACTCAGCAGCAATTAGCGTGCCGGCTGACACAGCTTCACCGTGCAGCCACTCGCCATAGCCCATCCCGGTTTCGATGGCATGCCCAAAGGTATGGCCCAGATTGAGGAGCGCGCGTTCGCCAGTCTCTTTTTCGTCGGCGGCCACCACCTCGGCCTTGTTGGCACAGGAGCGATGAATCGCGTAGCTCAGAGACACCGGATCGCGGGCCAGCAGTTTTTCCAGATTCGCCTCGAGCCAGACGAAAAATTCCAGATCCCGGATCAGGCCATATTTGATTACTTCGGCCAAACCGGCCTTCAACTCACGTTCAGGCAGGGTATTGAGCGTCGATATGTCGGCCAGCACGAGCTTGGGCTGATAAAACGCCCCGATCATGTTTTTGCCGAGAGGATGATTGATCGCCGTTTTTCCACCGACAGAGGAATCAACCTGTGACAGCAGCGTGGTCGGCACCTGGATGAAAGGCATGCCGCGCTGGTAGCACGAGGCTGCGAAGCCCCCCATGTCACCGATCACCCCGCCGCCCAGTGCAATCAGCGTCGTCCCGCGTTCACAGCGTGCGCCGAGCAGGGCATCGAAGACCAGATTCAGCGTTTCCCAGGTTTTGAATTGCTCGCCATCTGGCAGGACCACGGGAAGCACCGAGATGCCACCGCGCTCCAGGGTCGCCTGCAGCTTGTCCAGATAGAGCGGCGCAACGGTGGTGTTGCTCACCACCACCACTTTTTTCTGCTTGATATGGGGCAGGATCAAATCCAGGCGCTCGAGCAGGCCAGCACCGATATGGATGGGGTAGGAGCGATCACCCAGGGCGACAGCAAGCGTTTCGATCATGGTTTGCATTGGCGGTTAAATTCTCGGAGGAGATGCATCACGATGCCGGAGGCCATGAGGTGGCCGCCGTCCACCACCATGTGGGCGGCTTCGCGGTACAGGGGATCACGGATGGCATGCAACTCTTCCAGCTTGGCCAGAGGGTCCGCGACGTGCAGTAGCGGACGATTGCGGTCATGGCGCGTCCGCTCATGGAGCATGGCCGGGGGCACGTTGAGGTAGACCACCCAGCCGGTCTCGTGCAGACGACTGCGGTTTTCCGCATTGAGCACCACACCGCCACCGGTTGCCATGACGATATTGTCGGTCGCGGTGAGTTCGTGAATGGTCTGCACCTCACGCCGCCGAAAACCTTCCTCACCCTCGATTTCGAAGATGGTGGGGATCGGCACACCGGTGCGCTCCACGATTTCGTGATCGGAATCGTAGAATGGCCGAGCCAAACGCTTCGCCAACTGGCGACCGACGGTTGTTTTACCGGCCCCCATGAGCCCAACGAGATAGATGTTGCGACGATTTTCCACGTTCGGATTTTAGCCGACTACCTGCCAAGCACAAAAAAACAGGGCCGGCATCGCCGACCCCGTGAGTTTCAGCTTACTAGCGATCAGTCAAATCGCATCTTGTCCGAAATGACACGCGGCGTGATGAAGATCAGTAATTCGCGACGTTTGCCGGTTTCGTTCTTGTACTTGAACAGCCAGCCCAGGAAGGGGATATCGCCAAGCAGCGGCACTTTATCAACCGTGTTCTGCATGTCGGTGATGAACACACCACCGATCACCACCGTGCCGCCATTTTCAACGACGACGTTGGTTTCCACGACAGAGCTCTTGATCGGCGGATTGAGGAAGCCATTGACGCTGACGGCGCGCGTCCAGTCCGGCTCTTCCTTCTTGACGATGAGGTTCATGCGGACCGTGCCTTCCGGCGTGATCTGCGGCGTTGCCTCGAGCGAGAGCTTGGCCGGCTTGAAGGCGACGGTATAGGTGCCCGCGCCACCGCCGCTACCCGGCTGGTAGCTGATGTAGGGGACTTCAGTACCGTCTTCGATCTTTGCCTTGACGTTGTTGGCCGTAATGACGCGCGGGCTGGAGATGATCTTGCCGATGCCGTCTTCTTCGAGTGCCGCAATTTCGAGGTTGAGAATGCGGGTCAGCGAAGAATTGAACAGGGAAAACGCCAGGGCTCCGCCCGTCGTCGGCACCGGCAAATTGACGCCTACCATCGGATTCTGGGTCAGGGTTGCCGGGGTGGTCGTTGTCACGCCGGCCGTCGTCGTCGACGTTCCGGGGGTCATTTTTCCACCGACAAAATTCATTCCGGAGCC
>CAJAFJ010000231.1 GCA_903938955.1 uncultured beta proteobacterium
CAAACGGGTTGTGGCTGGCGCTGATGACCACCCCCAAGGAGGCACGCAGCGTGCGCGTCAGGTAGGCCACGCCCGGGGTGGGCAAAGGCCCCACCAGCACCACATCGACACCGGCTGAGTTGAAACCGCTTTCCAGCGCACTTTCCAGCATGTAACCCGAAATGCGGGTGTCTTTGCCAATCAACACCGTGGGCCTGGCCTCGGTCTTCTTGAGAACGCGCCCGACCGCATGGGCCAGACGCAGGACGAAATCAGGCGTGATCGGGGCTTGCCCCACGGTGCCACGAATGCCGTCTGTTCCAAAATACTTTCTGCTCATTTTTGTTTCTACCCTTGTTCTTTAACGAATCATTTGCTATTTATTTTGTAGCATTCAAGACCTGAAGCGCCATCACAGTCTCCCGCACGTCATGCACTCGCACGATGGAGGCTCCGCGTTCAACCGCCAACACCGCCGCTACCACACTGGGCACCATGCGCTCATGAACCGCCCCTGTGGCAACCGAGTTGGCAGCCATGCCCGTGACCGCAGCCAAAGAGGATTTTCGCGACCACCCGGCCAGCAGCGGGTAGCCGCTGACCCGCAATTCAGCTTGCCTGGCGAGGAGTGCGAAGTTCTGTTCAACGGTTTTGCCGAAACCAATGCCCGGATCCAGCACGATGCGTGATTTTTCAACCCCCAGCGCTTGCAGCGCCTGGCTTGCGTGATTTAAAAACGCCAGCACTTGCGCCACCACATCCCCTTGCATGGGGTCGACCTGCATGCTCAAGGGCTCACGGTGCATGTGTATCAGGCAAACGCCGCAGCTTTTGTGGTCGGCGACCACTTGCAGCCCACGCAATGGGGACGTCACCGACGGGGACTCAGTCCAGCGCAAGGCCCAGATGTCGTTGATGATGTCCACCCCCAGGTCCAGCACCGCTTGCATGACGGTCGGTTTGTAGGTGTCAATGGAGATCGGCACGCCCAGCTTGACAGCTTCACGCACCACCGGCAACACCCGTGCCAGTTCGTCCTCCAGCGATACGGAGGGCGCGCCCGGACGGGTAGATTCACCGCCGATATCCAGAATATCGGCCCCGTCCCGGATCAGCTGTTCACAGTGTCTCAAAGCAGACCCGACAGAAGCATGCTGGCCACCATCTGAAAACGAATCCGGGGTGACGTTGACGATGCCCATCACTTTGGGCGCGGTCAAGTCAATCAGAAAGCGGCTGGTCGTCCATTGCATAGTAATCTTGGCGCTTGTGATGACAAAAGGGGCTGTTGCCAGCCCCTTTGAAATGAGTGTTTGTATTTTTAAGCGGCCGTTGGCGCTGCATCAGGTTTGATGGTCGGTGTACCACCGCTGCTACCGTCACCGCTGACGGGCGGCACACGGGGTGACCAGTCTTTGGGAGGACGAGGCTCTTTGCCCGCCATGATGTCGTCCAGTTGCTCGCTGTCAATCGTTTCCCACTCCAGCAAGGCCTTGGCCATGGCATGCATCTTGTCCTGATTGTCTTCAATCAGTTTGCGCGCCAGCGTGTACTGCTGGTCGATGATGCGGCGCACCTCGGAGTCCACCTTCTGCATGGTTTGCTCGCTCATATTGGTGGTCTTGGTCACCGAACGACCCAAAAACACCTCCCCCTCATTTTCGGCATAGACCATCGGGCCCAAGGCATCCGTCATACCGTAGCGGGTCACCATGTCGCGGGCAATGTGGGTGGCGCGCTCAAAATCGTTGCTGGCGCCCGTGGTCATCTGGTTCATGAACACTTCTTCAGCGATACGACCACCGAACAACATGCTGATCTGGCTCAGCATGTATTCACTGTCATAGCTGTAACGGTCTTGCGCCGGCAAACTCATCGTGACACCCAATGCACGACCGCGTGGAATGATCGTGACTTTGTGCACCGGGTCACACTTGGGCAGCATCTTGCCGATCAAGGCATGGCCAGACTCGTGGTAGGCCGTATTTTTGCGTTCGCCTTCAGGCATGACCATGCTCTTGCGCTCGGGGCCCATCAAAATCTTGTCTTTGGCCTTCTCGAAGTCCTGCATTTCGACCGTACGGGCGTTACGACGGGCTGCCATCAAAGCAGCTTCATTGCACAAATTGGCAAGATCAGCACCGGACATGCCGGGGGTGCCACGGGCAATCACGCCCGCATTCACATCCTGGCCCAAAGGCACCTTGCGCATGTGCACATTCAGAATTTGCTCGCGGCCCCGAATATCAGGCAGCGTGACGTAGACCTGACGGTCAAACCGTCCTGGACGCAACAGCGCCGCATCCAGAATGTCAGGACGATTCGTGGCGGCCACGACGATCACGCCCACATTGGTCTCAAAACCGTCCATCTCGACCAGCATCTGGTTCAAGGTTTGTTCACGCTCGTCATTACCACCGCCCAAGCCGGCTCCGCGCTGACGGCCTACAGCATCAATTTCGTCAATAAAAATAATGCACGGCGCATTTTTCTTGGCGTTTTCAAACATGTCGCGCACACGCGATGCGCCCACGCCCACAAACATTTCCACAAAGTCGGAACCCGAAATGCTGAAGAACGGGACCTTGGCTTCGCCGGCAATCGACTTCGCCAGCAAAGTCTTACCGGTTCCAGGAGGGCCAACCAGCAGCAGGCCACGGGGAATACGGCCGCCGAGTTTCTGAAACTTGGATGGGTCTTTCAGGAAGTCAACAACTTCCTTCACTTCTTCCTTGGCTTCATCGCAACCGGCCAC
>CAJAFJ010000232.1 GCA_903938955.1 uncultured beta proteobacterium
GGCATGGACCCGCGCGAGGTGAGCCGGGCGGTGGAGCGCAAAGCCTGAACCGGCCGAGCCAGGGGCGACGTCTAGGCGCGCCCGCTTTTGCCATCATCTCCTCCCATGAATTCTGAAAATCCGGTCTTAGACCCCCCCGTGCTGGTGGTGTGCCTGTGCGCAGCCTGGTGCAACGTGTGCTGCGACTACGAAGCGCGTTTTACCCAGATGCAGTCCAAATTTCCGCAGGCCCGGTTTCTCTGGCTTGATGTGGAAGACGAGGCCGACCTGATGCACCCGCTGGACGTGGAGAACTTTCCGACCTTGTTGCTGGCGGTGGGCGATGCGCCGCGTTTTTTTGGCCCCATCACGCCGCAGCCCGAGATGCTGGAGCGCCTGATCCGGGCCCAGACGCAGGACGCCAGCGCCCCGGCCTTGGCCGACCCGGCGGTGGCGCAACTGGTCCGCCGGATCCGGGCCGCCAAACCAGCTTGAATCCGCCCGCGGACCCGGAGCCGCGCAGGTTAAAACGACGGAGGCTGCTGGCGGGTGGGATGCGAATCCAGCCAACGCACCAGGGCCGCCAGTTGCAGGGAGTCGCTGAGCGCCAGCACGCCTTGGGTCAAGGGGTCATCCGCCAGCACCGGGCGGTGGCGTGCGATCCAGGCGTCGACACCCAGGCCGTCACCGTTGTCCGCCAGGGTTCTGAGTTGCACCCAGTCGAGCGGTTCGGGACGGGCGCTTGGGCGTGTCGCGTCTTCCACCGGTGCGGGGTTGACGGCCTCGGCGTCGGTTGTGACGTCAATTTTTGCTTCGGCGACGGGCACCTGCATCGACCAGGCAAACACGCTGCCCTGGCCCGGAGTGGACTGCACGCTGATCTCGCTGCCCATCATGCGCACCCATTGCCGGGCAATCGCCAGGCCCAGCCCGGAGTTGCCGGTGGCGCAAGTCGCGTCAATTTGTTCAAACGGCTCAAAAATGCGCTCCAGCGCCTCGGGCGCCACGCCGCGCCCGGTGTCGCTGACCCAGACGTCCAGCTGCGCGTAGCCCGCCTCGGCCGCCAGCGTGCTGCGCAGGCCCAGCGTGACGACCCCGTTGTGCGTCGCCGCGCAGGCGTTGGCGAGCAGGTTGCGCAGCACTTGCTCAAACCGGGCGGCGTCCAGCGCCACCTGCGTCACTGCCAGATCGGTGTGTACTTGCAATTGGTTGTTTTGGTGCAGCGCCAGCCAGCGCGTGTCGTCCGCCACCGCCTGCACCCGTTGTGGCAGGTCGGTTGGGGCCGTGACCAGGCACAGGCGTCCGGCCTCACCGCGTGCCAGTTCCAACAGTTCATCCGACAGTTGCAGGATGTCGTGGCCACTGCGTTGCATCGCCTGCACCGAGGCCCGCAGCCGCGCCTGCTCGGTGTCGGGTCCGACCGCGGTCAGCCGGTCCAGCGCCCGCCGGGCCAGGTCGGCGTTACCCAGCAGGGTGTGCAACGGGGTGCGCAAATCATGTGACACCCGCGACAGAAACCGCTGCTTGAACTGCGTCGCCGCTTCGGCCGCATCGCGGGCCTGAACCAGCTCGCGGGTGGCTTCCTGCACGGCGGTTTTTAGTGTGATCTGGTAGCGCTGCGACGCTTGCTGCTGCAGCTGGCGCTGCGTGCGTTGCCGGTCTGCCATGGCCAGCATCAGGACGATCGAGGTCAGGCTGGCCGCCAGCGGCAGCAGCCAGTTTTCCATCCAGCGGCTGGGCGGTAACCAGCCATGAATGAACGACACCCGAATGATGGAGGCCAGGAACAGAAAGCTGTAACTCAGCAACACAAAGCGCGCCGCTGTGTCGCCTTGCCGCCAGGCCAGCCAGGCCAGCCAGGGCAGCAGCACCGGCAACACGATGCCTGCCAACTCCTGCAGCGTGATGCCGACCTCAAAGCCCAACCAGAGCACGCCCAGAAAACCCAGCAGGCTGAGGCCGCTCGTCCCGAAAGCCGCGACCCGGCCCCAAGGGGCGATGTATCGGGGCGGAATAAAGCGGAAAAAGAACATCACCGCGCAGAAGTGTGAACTGGCCAGCGCCGCCGCCAGCATGGGGAGTGTCCATTGCGGATGCGCGGGCCAGAGCCACAGCACGGCTTGGCCGCTGAAACAGGATTGGTACAGCAGCGTGCTGGCACTGGTGGCGCCATACCAAGCCCAGGTGGATTCGCGCAGCCACAGCGCAAACACCAGCGCCAACAGGGCCGCCAGGGCCAGGGCGCCGATCTGCAGGCCTTCGTGCAGATCGGCCATGCGCACCTCCCGGGCGTGGGCGCTGGGGGTCCACAGGCTGAGCTGGGGCTGCAGTGTCGTTCGGCTTTGCACGCGCAGCAGCAGGGTGGACGGCCCCGGCGGCAGGTTGACCGCCCAGGCGGCGCTGCCGGTGGGCAGGGGCCGCAGGGCAAGTGGTACCGATAAACCGGAGCGGCCCAGGGGCAGCACGGTGCGGCCCGCAGGCCCGGTGAGCAGCCAGGCATCGATCAGCTCCATACGGGCGTGCCCCAGCACCAGATGGCGCAGCATGGCGGCGTGCGGGTTGTCCAGCGGGACGGCGACCCAGAGCGCGCCCGCGCGCCGCTTCAGCGGCATTTGCGCTGGGCCAATCCAGTTAAAGCCAGGGGCGCTGGTGTGGGGGGGCTGCGGGCTGGTGAACGACTGTTGCCAGTCCGCCAGCGTGCGGTCACCGGCGGCGTCATGCCAGAGCAGGGCCGAGGCCGTCAGGTTGATGAAGGCGCGGTCTGGATCGCGCGGGTCGCCAGCGTCGTCAACGCGGCTGCTGCAACCCACGATGCAGGCCAGCAGCGCCACCCACAGCAGGCGGGTCCAGCGACTCACTCGCTTGGCCTGCGCGAGGTGTCGGGCGAATGCCGACCCAGCCGGTACTGAAGCGGCGAGAGACCGTAGCGCTCACGAAACGCGGTGGCAAAGTTGGCGGGGCTGGAATAACCGAGCGCCGCGCCCACTTCCGCCACTGATTTGGCGGTCTCGTTCATTTGCCAGGCGGCCTCTTTGAGGCGGTTCTCACGCACGAAGGCGGCCGGTGTGGTGTGCAGCTGCAGGCGAAAGGCCTCCTTCAAGCGGTGCACCGTGGTGCCCGCCTCTTTTGCCAGCTGCTCAATGTCTGGCGGCTCGCACAGCGACTCTTGCAGGCGTTGCACCACGAGGGTCAGCCAGCGCGGCGCGCCCACATCGGTGCGGGCCGTATTGAGGCGCCGGCCCAGGTTGGCGTGCAGAAACACGCGGGCCACCAGCTCAGCGGCGGTGAAAGGCTTGGGGATGAAGTCACGCCCGCCGGCAGCGAAGCCGTCGAGTCGGGCTTGCTCCTCCAGCATGCCGCTGACGAACAGCACCGGGATGTGGGCGGTCGCGGCATCGGCCTGCAGGGCGCGGCACACCGTAAAACCGTTCGGCGGGGGCAGCTGCACATCCAGCAGCACCACATCCGGGTGCATCAGTTGCGCCAGCCGCAGGGCCTCGCTGCCTTGCACCGCCGTGAGCACCCGCGCACCGGCATCGCCCAGAAAGCGGGCCAGCATGCGGAGTTCATCCGGCATGTCCTCGACGACCAGGACGCAGAGGCTGGCGAGAGGCGGGGCTTCCGTCGCGTTGGAGAGGGTCATGTTTCAGGCCGTTTGTGCAAGCACGTGGGTTGATTTGGTTTAATTTTCGAAGATTTCAAATTTAAAAAGTTTTGCTGTGTTTTTAAAAGTCAAACGTCCGCCCATGGTGTTAAATGCCATTGAATTGGATGCAGGTGATATTTCGCAAATGAATACAGCGTTCAGAACAAGTCTATTTACAAACTCTTTCATCTACAAGGTTGATATTTTGAAGCAAGTTTTCACCCCATCCGTCTTGAAGACACCGTGTATGTTCAAACCTCTGGCGCTGGCGGCGGCGGTCATGGCCTTGTCGGCCTGCTCGGCGCTGGCCCCTGTGCCGCTGACCGCACAAGAACTGGCACCTGCCAACCAGGCCGACCAACAGGCCATGCGCAAGGATGTGGACGCCATCAGCGGCCCGCTGTCGATGGACGAGGCCATCGCCCGTGCTTTGAAATACAACCTGGACCGCCGCGCCAAGATGATGGAAGAGGCGCTGGCCCTGAACCAGCTTGACGTGACCCAGTTCGACATGCTGCCCAAGCTGGTGGCCCAAGCTGGTTATTCCACGCGCAACAACGACCGCATCAGCCAGAGCAGCACTGAAGGTGGTCAGCTGGTAGAGAATCGCTTCATCTCTCAGGAGCGGTCACACAACCTAGCGGAACTGGGCTTCACCTGGAACCTGCTGGACTTTGGTTTGGGCCACTACAACACCAAGCAGCAGGCCAACCGCGTGCTGATTGCCGCTGAAAAACGCCGCAAGGCCATGCATGTGCTGATGCAGGATGTGCGCACCGCCTACTGGCGCGCTGCCAGCGCCCAGAAGCTGCGGGTGGATGTCGAAAAAACCATTGCCTTGGCTGAAGATGCGCTGAACGATTCCCGCAAGGCCGAGGCCGAGCGCGTGCGCAACCCGCTGGACGCCTTGCGTTACCAGCGCCAGTTGCTGGAGAACCTGCGCTTGCTGGAGGCGATCGACCAGGAGCTGTCCTCGGCACAAGTCGAGCTGGCCTCGCTGATCAATGCCCCTGTGGGCCAGGCCATCCAGATCGCTGAAACCGATATCAAAAACGTCGATGCCGGTGTGCTCAAAGTCACCGTGCAAGCGATGGAAGAAGCGGCCCTGGCGCAAAACGCCGACCTGCGCGAGCAACACTACAACGCCCGCATCGCCCGCGACGAAACCCGCAAAACCCTGGTGCGCCTGTTCCCCAACGTGTCCTTCAGCTACGGCATCAAGTACGACTCCGACAGCTACCTGGTCAACAATAACTGGAACGAAGCCGGCCTGCAGCTGTCCTTCAACCTGTTCAATGTGCTGACCGGACCGACTCAGATCAAACTGGCTGAAGCCGGTGTCGCCTTGGCTGACCAGCGCCGCATGGCCACCCAAATGGCGGTGCTGACCCAGGTCCACCTGGCGCGCCTGCAACTGCTCAATGCCCGCAACCAGTTTGACCGCGCCGATGCGATCTACGCCACCGACGTCAAAATTGCCGAGCATGTACGCAACCGCGAAATTGCCCAGGCGCAAAGCAAGCTCGACAGCGTGAGCAACGCCACCGCCGCTATTTTGAGCCTGCTGCGCCGTTACCAGGCGCTGGCGCAAGTGCAGTCGGCTGAAAACCGCTTGCTGGCCAGCATGGGCCTGGAGCCCAAAATCGGCAGCACTGGCGAGCTGAGCCTGGCGCAACTCACGGCCCAACTCAAAAGCAACGGCACCCTGTGGACCGAGCTGCAAAATGCCAAGCCGCAAATCCAGCCGAACACCCTGTTGCCCGTAGCCGCAAAGCCGCAGGCGACGAAGTAATGAACCCTGCCCGCGTCAACCCGTGGCTGGTGTGCGCCCTGATCGGCTTGGGCGCCGCCCAGGCCCAAACCGTCGCACCTGGCCCGGCCAAGCCCGCCGCCAAGCCCGGCGCGGCAGCCGCGCCGCAGGCCAAGCCCGCGATGGAGCGCCAGGAGATTCGCGCCCAGTTGCTGCCGCGCCGCTACACCACCGTGGCGGCCGAGATTGGCGCCAAGATCAACCGCCTGCCGGTGCCTGAAGGCAGCGCCTTCAAAGCCGGGCAACTGCTGGTGAGCTTTGACTGCTCGCTGCAACAGGCGCAACTGCAAAAAGCCCAGGCCGAGATGGACGGCGCCGAGCAAACCCTCAAGTCCAACCAGCGTCTGGCCGAACTCAACTCGGTCGGCCAGCTGGAGCTGGACTTGTCGCGCTCCGCCGTCGGCAAAGCCAAAGCCGAGGTGGGCGCCAACCGGGCGGTGCTGGGCAAGTGCGGTGTCGCAGCCCCCTTTGCCGGCCGCGTGGCCGAGCAAAAAGTACGCGAACAGCAGTATGTGCAGCCGGGCCAGGCCCTGCTGGACATCATCGACGACAGCGTGCTGGAGCTGGAGTTTTTGGTGCCCTCCAACTGGCTCAGCTGGCTGCGCGTAGGCGGCACGTTTCAAGTCCAGATTGACGAGACACGCAAAAGCTACCCCGCCAAATTTATCCGCATCGGTGCCCGGGTTGACCCGGTGAGCCAGTCCGTCAAGGTGGCCGCTGCCATCGACGGCAAATTTCCCGAACTGATCGCCGGCATGAGCGGGCGCGTGCAAGTCACGCCACCCTGATCGATTAGCCCCAGCCGCCCCGTCCTCGTCACCGTACACAAAAAGCTGAACAGACCACTGTCAGACCGCAGGAACATCGCCATGAACAAGCCAAGCCTTTTTGAACTCAACGCCATCACCAACGCCCTTCCTGCGAGCCGCGCCACCACGGCCCGGCCCGGCCAAAAGCTGGTGCGCAGCAAGCCCAGCCCGCTGGCGCTGGAGCAGCGCTTTATGTTTGACGGGGCGGCGGTGGGTGATGCGGTGCAGGTGCTGTCCGCCACCGCCGACAGCAGCGTTCAGGTCGAGGCACCGGTGGCCGATGCGGGTCGCACCGTGGCGCAGGCGGGCGACTTGCTGCATCTGGTGAACGCCACTCCAGACGCGGCATCTGCCCTGAGCACTGCGCAGGCCGAAGCTGAGCGTTTGGTCACCGAGTTTTTGCAGCGGCCGGATGCAAAGGCGCAATTGTTCAGCCTGTTCAATGGCGGGCAAACTGAGCCGTCGGCGGAATGGCTGAAAGCGGCGGATGACTTTTTGGCTGCGCTGAGTAATGGTGAAACGAGCGTACGGGTGGAGCTGCGCAGCGGGGCTGAATTACAAGGCGCTAAAGGCGCTTTCTCGGCCACCGGTACCACTGGGCAGTACACCATTTATCTGAATTCGGATTGGCTCGCGGGTAACCCTAGTGCTGGTATCGGCGCTGCAGATAGCGCTTCGGTGACCAGCGTGCTGGTGGAGGAGTTGGGGCATTACCTAGATGCAGCCTTGAATCAAGGCGTTGATACGGCGGGGGATGAGGGCGAACACTTCTCGCGTGTTTTGCTTCAAGGTGTAGACCCCTATGTTGTGGATTTCACTACCGCGCAGGATGACCGCGGAACCTTGTCAATTGACGGGCAGAGCGTCAACGTGGAATTTGCATCGTTCACATTCGTCAACGCCTACCAAATGATCACGGACCGCAATGGTGATGGCATCGTTCAGAACACCGAAAACTGGGCAGAAAAGGAGCAGTCGAGCCATACGTTACTCGTCTCGGGTGATGGTACGGGTGCAAATCTTGGTGGTCTCGGCCAGGTCAATATAAATGATGATGCGAACAGTCCGCAGTTCAGTGGCAACGATGTTTCTGCGATCGGTATCAATATTGGCGGTACAAACTATTACGGCTGGATTAGCCGGCCGGTCAAGGTTGGCGGACAGGTGGTTGGGTTCTATTTTTGGACCGACCAAGATTTCACCAATCTGGCAAGCGCCCAACTCGATGGAAATCAGGACAGCGACACTGCTGACGCACCAAGCGACCCAGGGGTGACTGACAACAAAGGTTTTATTCTGGTTGTGAATCAGTCTTACTTCACCGGCTTGATCAATAAAATTGGCGGTATGACTCAGGTGCCTGTGGCTACCAGCACAGTCTGGAGTGCGGTTGCTGCGAGCACCTACAACACCATTGAAGTCGGGTCTTCGTCGGATCGTGTCGATACCGCTCTCAACAGCCAGTTGCCAATGTATAGCCCGGCTGTCGCAGTCAATGACCTACCCAGTGGCACACCAGACGCCAGTACGCCTGGGCGGCCAGCCCTTGAACAGGGACTGGATACCAACCCCACTCCTGACGATGTATTGGTCGCCACAATTGACGCCACTGGTAACGTCCTGAGCAATGACACTACCAATGGCAACACGCTCAATGTCGTATCCGCTGGCAAGTCTTCCGCCAACCAGTCGGTGTCTGTTTCCAGCACGTCTGCATCGAATGGCACATCGGTTACTGGCCTGTATGGCAGCTTGACCATCGGTGCCGACGGCACTTACCGCTATGTTGTAGACAACAGCAATACGACGGTCAACGCGCTGCAGGCCGGCGGCACGCCGCTGACTGAAACTTTCAAATACACACTCACCGACAACAAGGGCGGAACCAGCACCGCGACACTGACCGTGCAGATCAACGGTAGCAATGATGCGCCGGTGGCTGTCAATGACTACAACACCGCCAAGGAAATCACCACGGTCAGCAATACTGGTTTCACGGCGGTGGGCAGTTCCGTACTGAACAACCCGACGAACGTTCTGACCAATGACAGGGATGTGGACAGTGGGGACGGCAAAAGCATATCGGGCTATGAAATTAACGGTGCATTTACAGCTGGTACCGTGACAAACATTACACCTTCTTCCACGCTGGAGTTTTCGACGACTGATAACAGTTTCAATACGAACACAGTCGACGGCAAGAATTTCTTTTACTTTGATGGTTCAACGTACAGAGTGGTGTACTCGGACGCAAACGTGAAAATTACCGCCGGCCTTAGTACAGAACTTGCGAGCTTAAACTGGACCGTGCCTTTAAGTGCTGTTCCCAGTTATTACTATGCTGCGGACGGAACAACAAAGGTCTACATTACCGAGTGGAGCGCGAAAGCAGTCGTATTTTCGTCCGCAAGTACCGCGACCACCACTGGAACAGGCTCAGACAAATCAGCGACCTCGGTATCTAATACCTCGATCGGAGCGACTGTCAATATTTCTGGATCTGTCACGGGAACGCTTGCCGTCGGAATGACGGTGTACGGCCCAAGCAGTACCGTTCCAGCGGGTACAAAAATTGCCGCCCTAACGGTTGACGGCAGCGGGAATATCACGCAGATATCCTTGGACAAGCAGGTCAGTTTTAGCAGCGGCGCGAGCTTGACCTTCGGATCTACCGTTAGTACGGGTCAGTCCATAAATGGTGCGCACGGTACGCTCGTACTTAACAGCGACGGCAGCTATATCTATACGCCGACCACCGA
>CAJAFJ010000233.1 GCA_903938955.1 uncultured beta proteobacterium
GCGCTGCACGCACCGGCGGAGCAGTATGAGCAGGTGGCTAAAAGCGTCAACGCCTTGCCGCAGGTGGCGCACAACTACGAGCGCGAGCATGCGCTCAACATGTGGTTTGTCATCGCCACCGAGACGCCGTATGAGATTGAAGAAGTCATCCGCACGATCGAACAAGAAACCGGTTGTGATGTCTACAACTTTCCCAAGTCGCGTGAGTATTTTGTTGAGTTGAAGCTAAAAGCATGAGCACCTTATTACAGGCCGTGGACCCCATCGACCGCGCCATCATCGTCGCCACGCAGGGCGGCCTGCCGCTGGTGGCCCGGCCCTACCTCGCCATTGCCGAGCGCTTGCAACTCGACCCCGAAGAGCTCATGGCCCGCATGCGGCGCCTGCAAACCGTCGGCGTGATCCGCCGCTTGGGCGTGGTGCCGAATCACTACGCCATTGGCTACAAGGCCAACGGCATGTCCGTGTGGGATGTGCCCGATGAGCGGGTGGACGAACTGGGTGCCGCCGTAGGCAGCTTCGAGTTTGTCAGCCATTGCTATTGCCGGCCCCGGCGTTTGCCGCAGTGGCCGTACAACCTGTTTGCCATGGTGCATGGCAAGAGCCGCGATGAAGTCGAGCAACAAGTGGCGCAGATTGCCGCCTTTTTGGGCGAGCAGGCGCGCAGCCACGATATTTTGTACAGCACCCGCATCCTGAAAAAAACCGGGCTGCGCCTGGCGCGCCAAAAAACGGACGAATAGAAAGAACACCATGTTTCGAATTACCCAATACATGCGAGAAATCGCCGAGCCCACCCCGCTGGGCCCCAAACGCAACCCCCCCGGCCCGGTGGTGATCTGGAACCTGATCCGGCGTTGCAACCTGACCTGCAAGCATTGCTACTCGATCTCTGCCGACAAAGACTTTGCCGGCGAATTGAACACACAAGAGGTCTATGGTGTGATGGATGACCTGCGCGCCTTTGGCGTGCCAGTGCTGATTCTGTCGGGTGGCGAACCGTTGCTGCGTGAGGATATTTACGACATTGCCCGGCGCGCCAAAGAGAAAGGTTTTTATGTCGGCCTGTCCACCAACGGTACGTTGATTGACGAATCCAACATCGAGCGCATCGCCGCCATTGGCTTTGATTACGTCGGTATCAGCCTGGACGGCATTCGGGAAACGCACGACACCTTCCGGCGCAAAGTGGGTGCGTTTGATGCGTCGCTGCACGGCGTCAAGCTGTGTCGGGATGCGGGCATCAAGATCGGCGTGCGCTTCACGCTGACGCAAGACAACGCGCACGACTTGCCGGCCTTGCTGAAACTGGTGGACGACGAAGGCATTGACAAGTTTTACCTGTCGCACCTCAACTACGCCGGGCGTGGCAACACCAATCGTGGCCATGATGCGTTTCTGGACACCACCCGCAAGGCGATGGACTTGCTGTTTGACACCTGCTGGAAGCATATTGAGGCCGGCGTTCATAAAGAGTTTGTCACCGGCAACAACGACGCGGATGGTGTGTATTTGCTGCACTGGGTTCGCCGCCACTTTCCTGAAAAAGAAGCGGCCTTGCGCGCCAAACTGGCCCAGTGGGGCGGCAACTCGTCGGGCGTTAATGTGGCCAACATTGACAACCTGGGCAATGTTCATCCCGACACTTTCTGGTGGCACCACAACCTGGGCAATGTGCGCGAGCGCGCCTTCTCCGAGATTTGGCAAGACACCTCCGACCCGCTGATGGCCGGGCTCAAAGCCGTGCCTCGGACCATCAAGGGCCGTTGCGGCGACTGCACGTATTTCGACGTTTGCGGCGGTAACACCCGCGTGCGGGCGCTGCAGTTAACCGGCGATGCCTGGCAGGAAGACCCGGCCTGTTATATGTCGGATGAAGAAATTGGCTTGGTGGGCGACCGTGCGCAGCGCGTTCAGATGAAACCTTATATCGGCATTCGCCAAGCACGCGAGGCCGCCGAATGAGCGCGCTGCTGCAACGTGCGGTGCCCGTGCTGGCGGCAGTGTGGGTGTTGACAGGCTCGCCTTCCGCTTGGGCGCAAGGTGATGTCAAGCAGCTGTACCAGACCCACTGCGTGGCCTGCCATGGTGCTGATCGCTTGGGCGGCACCGGGCCGGCCTTGCTGCCTGAGAGCCTGGCGCGGCTGCGCAAACCCGAGGCGGTGAAAACCATCACCGAAGGTCGTGTGGCGACCCAAATGGCCGGATTTGCGGACCGTTTGAGCAAAGAAGACATCGACAGTCTGGTGAAGTACATCTACACCGAGACCGAGCGTGCACCAACGTTTTCGGACGCAGACATTCGCGTCTCCCGCATCGTGACCCATGCCCCGGGCAGTCTGCCGGACAAGCCGGTGGCGGCGTTTAACGGAGTGGACATGATGAATCTGTTCATCGTGGTTGAAACCGGAGACCACCATGTCACGGTGCTGGATGGCGACAAGCTGGAACCGATCCACCGCTTTCCCAGCCGCTACGCCTTGCATGGTGGGCCAAAATTTACCCCCGATGGCCGCTATGTGTTCTTTGCCTCGCGTGACGGCTGGGTCAGCAAGTTCGACCTCTGGAACCTGAAAGTGGTGGCCGAGATTCGTGCCGGTATCAACACCCGCAACGTCGCAGTGTCGGGCGATGGCAAGTACCTGGCGGTGGCCAACTACCTGCCGCAAACCCTGGTGCTGCTGGACGCCGATCTGAACTTGCTCAAGGTGCATACGGTCAAGGACAAGGACGGCAAAAATGGTTCGCGCGTGTCCGCGGTCTATGACGCCTCGCCACGGCAGAGTTTTGTCGCGGCCCTGAAGGATGTGCCCGAAGTTTGGGAGATCAGCTACAACCCCAAAGCCGATGACGTGCCGGTGGGCATGATCCACGATTTTCAGTACAAGGAAGGGGCTTTTATTCCCGGCTTCCTGAACCCGCGCCGCACCTATCTGTCCGAGCCGCTGGACGATTTTTTCTTCAACCAGAGTTACGACGAGGTGATGGGCACCAGCCGCGAGGCCGGCAAAGGGCAGGTGGTGAATCTGGATGCGCGCAAAAAAGTGGCGGACCTGAGTCTGCCCGGCATGCCGCACCTAGGCTCTGGCATCACCTGGGGCTGGCAGGGCAAAACGGTGATGGCCACGCCCAATCTGAAAGACGGGCTGATCACCATCATCGACATGGCCGACTGGAAGACGATCAAATCACTGCCCACGCCCGGCCCCGGTTTCTTTATGCGTTCGCATGAAAAAACACCCTACGCCTGGGCGGATTCGATGATGAGCAAGTCGAAAGACACCTTGCAGGTCATCGACAAGCGCACGCTGGAGATCGTCAGCCAGATCAAGACCGACCCGGGCAAGACGCTAGCGCACATCGAGTTCACCCGCGATGGCAAGTACGCGCTGGCCAGCCTGTGGGAGCGCAAGGCCGACGGCGGCGCTTTGATTGTTTTTGATGCCGCGACCTTCAAGGAGATCAAGCGGATTCCGATGGACAAGCCGGTGGGCAAGTACAACCTGTTCAATAAAATCACCCGCTCAGAGGGGACGAGTCATTAAGTTGATTTAGATCGCCGCTAACCTGGCCGACCATCCCGCCGCGGGCGGCCAAACCAGCGGCCGTACCGAACCGCCCAACCCACGGTTGCCACCAACCAGAACCCAATCGCCAGCAGCGTGAAGACACTGCTTTGCGCTGGCCATAGGGCGGCGATGACGCGCAGCAGCACGGCGGTCTGCAGCACCCAGTACAAGGCCCAGGCGGTGTTGTCGGCGGCCAGCGGGCGACCGCCGTGGCCACTGCTAACGCGGGTCGCCATGGCAAACAAGGTGCAGCCCAGGTAGCCCATGGTCATAGCGTGCAGGGGCGCCAGCCCGAGCGACATTTCACCCGCCGTGAGCGCCATCAAGGTGTGCGACACCGCGTTCAGGGCCAACGCGATGCCCAACCAGGCGAAGCCGCCGTGCAGCATGGCCAAGAGGCGGATTTTCAGGCTCTGCACCAGGCCCCAGCGCACGGCCAGCCAGAGCATCAAAAGTGCGGCGGGTAACTCAAATGCCACTTGCGCCCAGCGGATGGACGTGGGCAGCGGCCACCACAGCAGCTCGGCCGCCGTGGTAAAGCCTTCAAACCACAGCATGCCCAGCATGACCCATAGCAGCCACATCGGCCGCCAAGCGTCGAGCAAAGGGATGGCACTGGCGCTGAAAAACGGAATCATGCGGTGCGAGACGACGGCAAATACCGTGGCCACAAAGCACCAAAGGCCCAGTTGTGTGGCGGCTCTCAGCATCAATTCAGAATTCAAGGCCAGGGCAACGGTACAGGCCCAGAACGTGGCAACACCAACACCACAGGCCAGGGCGGCTAAGGCGGGATGCACACGGTCTTCCATCCGGCTTTGGCGCAGCAGGTTGTAAAACCGGAGGCTCAAGCTGGTCCAGCCGGTCGCGACCAGGGCCAGACCGGCACTCGCGATCAGGGTATGAAAGTGCAGGCCCAGCAGCACGGTGATCCAGCCCAACAGCATGAGGCTCAAAGCCGGAAGAATGCGGCGGGCACTCACCTCCGGCAGACCCAGCCATTTAGGCCCGGCCGTGAACAGGAAGCCGGCAAAGAAGAAGGGCATGAAACCCAGGCTCATCAGCAGCGCATGGGCCGATGACACCGACACGGCGCCGGACGGTGGAATGCCGAGTGCGCGCATCAGCAGCAGACCGCCCCACCACAGTGAGCTGATCGCCATCATGAAGGCTGCTATGAAGAAGCCGAGGCGGTGGGGCGCTGCCAGCAGCCAGCTGGCACGCCAGGGCGCTGGCGTGCCGGGTTTCAATGTGAGCCGTAGTTGGCGAGTCGCTGGACGTCGAGAATACGGATTTCGCGTTTGTCGATTTCGATCAGGCGTTCCGCTTCAAGCTCGTGCAGGACGCGCGAGAAGTACTCCGGTGTGAGCGACAGGCGTGAGGCAATGGTGGCCTTGCTGACCGGCAGGGACACGGTCACCACGCCCACGGCGTTGAGATTTTCGTCCGCGACATCGCCCAGCAGGTAGCCAATGAGGCGTTGCATGCCGCTGTGCAGGGCGTAGCCTTCGACGTCTTTCACCAGCCGATGCAGGCGGCGTGAAATACCTGCCAGCATGTGCATCGAAAACCGGGGGTCGCGCTCAATTTCGCCAAATACCGCTTGCTTGCTGACGCAGACAATGACGGTGTCTGCCAGTGCCTGCGCGTTCAGGATGCAGGGCATGCTGAGAAACATCATGGCTTCGGCAAAACTGTGGCCTGGGCTGACCAGTTCGATGATTTTTTCTTGTCCGTTGGGGGAAGAAACGAACAGTTTGACTTGCCCCAGCACGACGATGTAGAACGCCTCGCACGGGTCGCCGATGCGAAACACCATGTCGCCACGGGTCATGCGTCGCAACTGGCAGGCGCGGGCCAGACGCTCTCGCTCTTCCGGCAACAGATCGCTGAACAAGGGCAACACCGACAAATAACGCGGCATATCGAATTGTTCAATGTCTGTTTTCATGGGATCTACTTTCGCAGGGGTAACACAGGCCTTTGATTGTAGTTTGCGTGATGAAAACGCTTCGCTCGGGGTCTGGCAAGGTGGCTCGTTGAGGTTCATGGTTTAGCGGGCGAGGGTGACCCACGCCTGAGTGAGTTTGTTGACCAGGTCGTCAGGGCGATGCACCAGGGCATAGCCGCGCTGGCCAAAAAGAAGGGGCAGGTAATCGTGCCCCGATTCATCGATGGTCACGCAAAAAGGTGTCAGCCCGGCGGCATGGGCTTCATGAATGGCGTGGCGGGTGTCCTCAATGCCGTAGCGGCCTTCGTACAAATCCAGGTCATTGGGTTTGCCGTCGGTGAGCAACATCAGCAGGCGTTTGCGCTCAGGCCGTGTGGCAAGTTGTTTCGTTGCGTGCCGGATGGCGGCGCCCATGCGGGTGTAGTAGCCGGGTTTGACGGCGCCGACACGGGTGCGGGCCACGTCGTTCCAGGCTTCATCAAAACCCTTGAGGTGTTGCAGCCGCACATGCTGGCGCCGCACAGAGCTGAAGCCCCACATGGCAAAGGGATCGCCTACCGCGTTCAAGGCTTCGCCAAAGACAAACAAGGCATCGCGAATGACGTCAATCACTTTGGCTTGCGAGGTGGCATAGGCGTCGGTGGAGAGTGATAAGTCGGCCAGCAGCAAGGTGGCCAGGCTGCGGTCGCTCTTGGCGTGGCGGGTGTAGACCGGCGGCGTGTCGCTGTGCTGGCCGTGGTGGCCCATCTGGTCGGCGCTGAAGCGCACCCAGGCATCGAGGTCGATGGCGTCGCCGCTGTCCTGGCCGTGTTGTGGTCGCGGTGCCTCGCGCAGCGTTTCGAGCCGACGACTGACGCGACGGGCGGTTAATTTAAGGGCCGGTGCCGGTACAAAAGGCGTGCCCGGACGGGTCTCCATGACCTGCACCACGCAATGCTCGGGCACCAGAATGCTGCGCCGGTAGTCCCATTCGGGAAAACGCTGACCGGGTCCCAAAGGCAAGTCATCGGCACTGGAGCTGGGCAGGTCGAGGTCAAACTTGACGCGTGAGGCGAGCGTTTGGCCATCAGGGGCGAGCGACAGTTGGTCCATGTCGTTGGCGGCGGTGACGGCATTGCCATCGTCCTCGTCGTCGGTGCTGCGGTTGACCCGCACCATTTCGTTCCACGACATGATGGCTTCGCCCCGGAACGGCAGAATCATGGCGTTGCGGCCATCGCTGTCCTGTGCGCGCTGGGTGCGCCGGCGTTGTTTGTCGTCGGCGGTATTTTTGCTGTTGGTGTCGTCCGAGTCTTGCTCGCCGGCGGTTCTGGTGCCCGCACAAGGCAGGGCGTCGCCCGCGCCGACCCAGAGCCAAACCGTCGACACGTCGGTTGACACCAATGCGCAGTCATTCAATGGATAGCCTTGCAACGCGGCCTGCACCGTGGCTTCAGCGCTTGCCGCGATGCCGCGCAACTGCGAAGGCTGGGTGCGCAGTGCCAAGTGGGCGCTGACCAAGCGTTGATGCCGCGGCACAAAACCAGGGAAGTATTGCAAGCCCAGCCGGCTGGCTTCGCAGTTGTCCGCCACCCAGTGGCCGGTGTGTGCAAAGAAGGCCGATTGAATGGCCAGCCACAGGTACAGGTCGCGGTTGAGTTGCTTGTCATCAAATACCGAGAGCGTGGCGGGCAGGGCCAGCACATCGGGCTCCAGCCGCGCGGTGTCGGCCCGGACGCCGCTGCCAGCCACTTTTTGCAGCCAGCCGCGGGCGCCACCGACGCGCTGCTCGGAGGCCGGTGCCAGCCGCAGCGCCGACGAACCGCCGGCGGCCCTGAACAAAATGCCGATGGACTTTTGCACATCCTTTAAATGCACGGCCGCTTCCGGCGAACCCCGCTGCGCCAGCCGGGTGATGGCGCTATGCCACCAACGGCCCACCATTTCTTCCATCAGGCGCGCTCCTTCAAATCTTTGTTGCGTTGACGCAGGGTTTCGCGCAAGGCCTCTTCGCCGATCTGCCATTGCAGGTTGGGTTGGCGTGACTGGGCTTGTTGCGAGTCGTCGCAGGCGGTCAGGCACTGGCCGCACTGCACGCAAGAAAACATCTTGCGTTTGATGTTGCGCGGGTTCAGGCGCATGGGACAGACGTGGTCACAGGCGGAGCCTCTGGGCTCGTCGCAGGTGCGGCAGTCGCGCGCGCGTTCGCGGGCAAACGACACCACCATGCTGCGCGGATTCGCCATCCAGGCCAGGCTTTGAAACAGGCCTACGGCGCAGCCAAAGCGGCAAAACAGATGTCGGGCAAAAGCAAACTCGGCGGTGAACACCAGGCTGCCAATCACAATAAAACGCGCCTGGTTGGGCGTGAGCGTGCCGTGTACCAGGCCACCCCAGATGGCGGCGGGCGGTAGCAGATAGGTTAGCAGCGTGATGGCCCACAGAAAACCCATCACGGCGCAGCTGATGGCAAACAGCGGCCACCAGCGGGCCTTGGGCTCTATGTTGGCTCGGGGTGTCTTGTTGCGGTCCCAAATGCTGAGCTTGCCACAGGCCCGGTGCAGCAGGTTGTTCAAGGTTTCAACGGCTGAGAAATGCGGGCACAGCCAGCCGCAGTAGAGGCGGCCATAGCGGTAGGCGACGCCGAGGAAAATGGCAATAAAAGTGAGTGCGGGTAAAAAAGCACGCAACATGAAGCTGATGCTGGCCTCTGTGGCGGTGATTTCGCCACGCGCCAGGGCATCGATGCCGAGTGTCCAGCGCATGCCCAAAAACCACAATTGGGTTTCGTTCAGATCGAAGCGAAACAAATTTAAGGCCGGTGCAAAAACGAAAAGCAGGAAAAATCCTGCCTGCGTTGCATTGCGTAATTTTTGCAGTTTTTGGGGGTCAGTGAGCATCGCCAACCAGGGCGCGCACGACC
>CAJAFJ010000234.1 GCA_903938955.1 uncultured beta proteobacterium
AACCCCGCCGTGCACAGCGGCGGCATCAACGCGGTGGCAATCGCCACGCCAGGAATAACCGTGGATTTTTCCTTGCGCGTGGTGGCCACGATGCCTGCCAGACCACCCAGAAAGGCAATCAGCACGTCCCATATCGAGGGTGACGTGCGCGCCAACAGTTCCGAATGCACCGTGGTGAGGGGGCTGATGGCAAAGTAGGCGGTCGACGTGATGAGCGCCAGCAGGGTTGCGATACCGAGATTTTTCAGCGAGGTGCGCACCAGCGCAAAGTCTGAAATACCCACGCCGTAGCCAACGCCCATGATGGGCCCCATCAGCGGGGAAATCAGCATGGCACCGATGATGACCGCCGTCGAATTGACGTTTAACCCGATGGACGCAATGAAAATGGCCAGTATCAGCACCCAGAGATTGCTGCCCCGCATCTCGACGCCAGCCCGCAAGGTTTGATCAATCACCGCGTCGCTCGCCTTGTCTGCCCTCAGGCTGAAGCGCTTGCGCAGCACGATGGCGGCCCTGCGCCGCAGCTGGTTGATGGCCATGTTGCCAAACAGTTGCATGCTCATAGTTCCGCCAGGGGAATGCCGCCCGCCTGCTCGTCGGCTTTCAGCAGTGCAATCAACTCGCCCAAATCGCGGTCCAGCCGCAGCAAGGTGGGCACGGGCAGTTGCGCCAGTGCTTCGGGCAAAACACCCTCAAAGGGGCCGGGCACCTGTGCCAGTACCTGCAGCCCGGCTGGCAGAGCGCGCAGTTGCACATTGCGCCGGTCTTCGGGGGTTTTGCTCATGCTGATCAACTCTTTGCGCAGCAGCGTCTTGACGAGATTGCTGGCGGTGGACTGGTGAATGTCCATGCTTTTTGCCAGCCCACCCATGCCAAGGCCTGGCTGATCCTTGATCACGCTCAAGGCCCAAACCTGTGCGCCCCCCAAACCAACCTGTTTTTCAACTTGCTGAAAATGGCTGCGCACGGCGTTGAACACCACGCGAAAGCGCCGCAAAACCTGGGTTGCATTCGGGGTTTCAGTGTCTATTTCAAATTTTGTTGGCATAAATGGACCGTCTGGGATCAATAGTTGAACCATAACAGGCCCGGATTCAACCCTCTGCGAGCTGGCTGCGAACCTTTTGCATGAGCAGATCGTCAAAGGTGTAGAAACCGTTTCCACAGGTCGCCAGTTCGCTCAAGGCAAAAGCGGCCCCGGTGCCGAAGGCCTTTCGTTCAATCGAGTTGTGGATGAGCCGAACCGTCTGGTAGGGGAAGCCGAAAATCACCTCGTGGTGCCCCACGATGCCACCCAGCCGAAGCGAGGTGATGTGCGTGTTGTCAACCGACAGGCTCTCGGCGATTTTGCGGGCCGTGCCCGAGACTTCCGGCTTCTCCCGAAAATGCTGCTCCAGAATTTCCACATCGGCAAACGGGGCAATGCTGCGCAACAGCTTGGCGGCCATGATCAGAAAATTAATGCCCAGCGTGATGTTGGGGGAGCACAAGACCCGCGTGTCTTCGCCCAGGCTGCGCACGTAATCCAGCTCTTTTTCGCTGTAAGCTGAAATGGCACTGACCAACATCATCTGCCGCTTGCGGACCTCTTCACCGTAGACAAATACCGCGTCGGGCCTTGAGAAGTCAACCAGTGCATCCACCGGATGGGCATCCAGCCACTCCGCCAGAGAGACGTCGCTGAGGCCGATGACCGGGATCGTTGTGTCTGGCACAGTTTCAGCCTCGGCACGCGCGGTGTGACGGACGACCCAGCACAACTCATAGCGGGGGTCTATGCGCAACACCTCGGCCACCGCCTGCCCCGCCTTGCCATAGCCTATCAATCCAATTTTGATCATCATGCGCTCCTTTTTTTATATGAATCATCGCCACAGACGCGTTTTGGCGATTACATTTGTGGCAATGTAACATATTGCATTTGCTGCAATGTAATAGACCCATACGAAGCAAGGTGCTGCGTCTTTCCTCCATTCATCCTGGTGATTGCCCTATGAAAATTCAAGCGCCCATGATTTCTGCGCTGCACGAAGAGCTGTACGACTGGCGACTGTGGACCGGGCGCGGCGTGGTGATGGCCTTTGCCGCCATGGCGGGTTTGACGGTGGTGGTGTTTACCTGGATGACCGAGCACGCATTGGCGTACTTTTTTACCTTGGAGAAAAACTATTGGTGGAGCCCCTTGCTCTGGACACCCGCTTGCACGGCGGCCATTGTCTGGATCACGCGCCGCTATGCACCCGGTGCTGCGGGCTCCGGAATACCGCAGGTGATGGCCGCGCTGACGCCCGAGGTATCGCCTGGCGCCAGCAGTCTCTACGTTTCGTTAAGACTGACATTCACAAAAATGGTATTGACCGCCTGGGGTTTGCTGGCGGGTTTGTCCATCGGCCGTGAAGGCCCGTCGGTGCAGATTGCCGCTGGCGTGATGCACCATGCCCGGCGCTGGTTGCCGGCCAAGTCGCAGGTGAGTGCCCATGGCTTGCTGCTGGCGGGCGGCGCGGCCGGTATTGCTGCAGCCTTCAATACCCCGCTAGGCGGCATCATGTTTGCCATAGAAGAGTTGGCTCGTAAGCCCGAACAGCGCAGCAATGGCCTGACGCTGGCCGCCATCGTGTTCGCCGGCCTGATCGCTGTCTCGGTCTATGGCAACAGCACTTACTTTGGCGTGATTCGGGTGGAGAACCTCAGCATGGCGCTGCTGCTGCCCGGCTTGCTGGTGGCGGTGTGCAGCGGTGTTGCCGGGGGGCTGTTCGCACGCTTGATGGTGATGTCGCTGGCGGGTAAATCCACCGATTGGTTCAGCCAGCTGCGTCGCAAGGCACCGGTCCGGTTTGCCGCCGGGTGCGGGTTGGCGGTCGCGGTGTTGGGCGTGGTCAGCCATGGCGATACTTTTGGCAGTGGTTACAGCCATACGCGGGACATGCTGGAGGGCAATGGTGAGTCCTCGGCGCTGTATGTGCTTCTCAAATTCATGGCCACCTGGATCACGGCGTGGTCCGGTGTGCCGGGCGGCATTTTTGCCCCTTCGCTGGCGATTGGCGGCGCCCTGGGCAACGACATTGCGCAATTAACCGCGTATGCCAACGCGCCCACGCTGATTGCGCTGGGCATGGCGGGTTTCCTGGCCGCCGTCACCCAGGCGCCCTTGACCGCCTTCATCATTGTGATGGAGATGGTGGATGGCCATGGTCTGGTACTCAGCCTCATGGCCAGCGCACTGGTGGCCAGTGGCGTGTCGCGCTTGATCAGCGCCCCGCTGTATTCAGCCCTGGCAGAGCTGCAATTGCAGCGGCAGCCGCCTGTAGCGGCGGCACATAAAACCGGTGTTTAGGGTCTGTCGCACAGCGTGTGCCGTGCTATTTTTTAACATTGATAAGCGTGTTGATGCCATGTACCAAAAGATATTTGTAGTTGTCGATGACCGGCTTGTCTCTCAATCGGCCATCCATCAGGGAATCGAGTTGGCGTTGGTCCACCGGGCTGACATCGTGTTCTATTTTTTACTGCCACGTCACCGATTTTCCAGTTTTGCCGACATGCCTGTCGCAGAGCTT
>CAJAFJ010000235.1 GCA_903938955.1 uncultured beta proteobacterium
ATTTACGAATACGGCTCACGTGCAGGTGTCTGGCGCATCTTGCGCGAATTTGAGCAACGTGGGCTGCCACTCACCGTGTTTGGGGTCAGCATGGCGCTTGAACGGTACCCTGAACTGGTGCAGGCCTGCCAGAGTCTGGGTCATGAAATCGCCTGCCACGGCTGGCGCTGGATTCACTACCAGAGCCTGCCCGAAGCCATGGAGCGTGAACACATGGCGCGTGGCATGGAGATCCTCACCGCATTGATGGGCGAGCGCCCGCTGGGCTGGTACACCGGGCGCGACAGCCCCAACACCCGCCGTCTGGTGGCTGACTTTGGCGGTTTTGAGTACGACAGTGACTACTACGGCGACGACCTGCCGTTCTGGATGCAGGTGAAGAAGACCGATGGCACTGTGGTGCCGCAACTCATCGTGCCCTACACGCTGGACTGCAACGACATGCGTTTTGCCCTGCCGCAGGGTTATTCATACGCCGACCCGTTTTTTCAGTACCTGAAAGACACATTTGATGTGCTGTACGCCGAAGGCGAAGAGGCCCCCAAGATGATGAGCATCGGCATGCACTGCCGCCTGCTGGGGCGCCCCGGGCGCATCACGGCGCTGCAGCGTTTTCTGGACCATATTGAAAAATTCGACCGGGTGTGGGTGTGCCGCCGCCTGGACATTGCGCGGCACTGGAAAGCCGCCCACCCTTACGTTGACTGAAACCAAAAACCATGACGCTGACTCTTGAACAACTCAACGCGGCCACTGAACAAGAGGCCTTGCAACTGCTGGACGGCCTGTACGAGCACTCCCCCTGGATTGCCGAAAAAGCCTTGCGTGAACGCCCTTTTAAATCATTGGCACAGCTTAAGCATGCCTTGGCGCGCGTCGTGTCTGCGGCGGGTATTGAGCCCCAACTGGGCCTGATCCGCGCCCACCCGGAACTGGCGGGCAAGGCCATGGTCAGCCAGTCGCTCACGGCCGAGTCCAGCCACGAGCAAAACAAGGCGGGCCTGACCCAATGCAGCCCCGAAGAATTTGCCCATCTCCAGCAGTTGAACGCGGCTTACAACGCGCAGTTCGGCTTCCCCTTTATTCTGGCGGTGCGCGGGCCGCGCGGCACCGGCCTGAGTCGTCAGGAGATCATCGCCACCTTCGAGCGCCGCCTGCACGGCCACCCCGACGTTGAGCGCGCCGAGTGCCTGCGCAACATCCACCGCATTGCCGAGATGCGCCTGAACGACAAGTTTGGCGTCACCCCCACGCTGGGCAACGAGGTGTGGGACTGGCACGAAGACCTGGCGCAATTCAGCGACCCGGGCTATGCCGAACATGGCCAGCTCACCGTCACCTACCTCACCGACGCGCACCGCGCTTGTGCCGCGCACCTGCACGCGCAGATGCTGACCATCGGTTTTGATGAGGTGCATATTGACGCGGTGGGCAATGTGGTGGGGCGTTACCTCTCAAGCCAGCCCAAAGCCAAAACCCTGCTGACCGGCTCGCACTATGACACCGTGCGCAACGGCGGCAAGTACGACGGGCGGCTTGGTATTTTTGTGCCCATGGCCTGCGTGCGCGAGTTGAAGCGCCAGAACCAGCGCCTGCCGTTTCACCTGGAAGTGATCGGTTTTGCCGAGGAGGAAGGCCAGCGCTTTAATGCCACATTTTTGGGCTCGGGCGCGCTCATCGGCCAATTCGATCCGGCCTGGCTGGACCAGCGGGACGCCGACGGCATCACGATGCGCAACGCCATGGCGCACGCCGGGCTGAACCTGGACGACATCCCCAAGCTGCTGCGCCAGCCGGGCGATTACCTGGGCTTTGTCGAAGTGCATATTGAGCAAGGCCCGGTGCTGAGCGTTCTCGATTTGCCGCTGGGCGTGGTGAGCTCCATCAACGGCAGCGCCCGCTACCTGGGCGAAATCATCGGCACCGCCTGCCACGCCGGCACCACGCCCATGCACCAGCGCAGCGATGCGGCGGCGGCCGTGGCCGAGTTGATCCTGGCGGTAGAAAAGCGGGCCGCGCAAGATGGCGACTCGGTCGCCACCGTGGGCCAACTCCAGGTGCCCAACGGGTCCATCAATGTGGTGCCTGGTTGCTGCCAGTTTTCGCTGGACATGCGCGCGCCCACCGACGCTCAACGTGACGCCCTGGTGAGCGATGTGATGGAAACACTGGGCGGCATCTGCGAGCGCCGCCGCGTGCAGTGCAGGCTGGAAGAAACCCTGCGCGCCGCCGCCGCCCCCAGCGCGCCCGCCTGGCAGCAGCGCTGGGAACAAGCCGTGACTCAGGTGGGCGTACCCCTGCACCGCATGCCCAGTGGCGCCGGCCATGACGCCATGAAATTACACGAGGTGATGCCGCAGGCCATGCTGTTTGTGCGCGGCCAAAACGCCGGCATCAGCCACAACCCGCTGGAAAGCTGCACCAGCGACGACCTGCAACTGGCCGTAGAGGCCTTCATGACCCTGGTGACGCAACTCGCCGCCGATGCCCCACTTTTTCTTGAAAGCCCTGCCGCATGACCACGAATGAACAACTCGACGCCTGGATTGACGCCCACTTTGACGAGCAGGTCGCCTTTCTGCAAGAACTGATCCGTGTCCCCACCGACACCCCGCCCGGCCACAACGCGCCGCACGCCGAACGCACCGCTGAGCTGCTGCAGCAGATGAACCTGCCGGTTGAAAAATACGCCGTGCCCGAAGCCGAAGTCCACGCCGCCGGTTTGCAAAGCATCACCAACCTGCTGGTGCGCCGCCGCTACGGCCCGGGCAAAACCGTGCTGCTCAACGCGCATGGTGATGTGGTGCCGCCCGGTGAAGGCTGGACCAAAAACCCCTACGGCGGCGAGATCGAGGACGGCCAGATTTTTGGCCGCGCCTCGGCGGTCAGCAAGTGCGATTTTTCGACCTTCACGTTTGCCGTGCGGGCGCTGGAAGCGGTGGCCCAACCCCGTGCGGGCAGCGTCGAGTTGCTGTTCACCTACGATGAAGAATTTGGCGGTGAAGTTGGCCCCGGCTGGCTGCTCAAGCACAACATCATCCACCCCGACCTGATGATTGCCGCCGGTTTCAGCTACCAGGTCATCACCGCCCACAACGGCTGCCTGCAAATGGAAGTGACGGTGCACGGCCAGATGGCGCACGCCGCCATTCCCGAATCGGGCGTGGACGCGCTGCAAGCTGCGGTGCAGATTCTCAACGCCCTGTACGCGCAAAACACGCTTTACCAGCAGGTCACCTCCAGCGTGGCGGGCATCACCCACCCGTACATCAATGTGGGCCAGATCGAAGGCGGCACCAACACCAATGTGATTCCGGGGCGCGTCAGCTTCAAACTTGACCGGCGCATGATTCCCGAAGAAAATCCAGCGGAAGTGGAAGCAG
>CAJAFJ010000236.1 GCA_903938955.1 uncultured beta proteobacterium
ACCGCGTGCAAAGCCGCCCGGTCGATGGCTCGCTGCCCACCAGCGGCGCCATCATCCACCACCCCGACGTGAAGCGCATGCTCATGACCATGCGCGCCTACACCGAGGGCTGCCGCGCCATGGCCACGGTGGCTGCTGCCGCGTATGACGCCTCGCACCACCACGCCAACGAAGGCGTGCGTCAGCAAAACCTGGCGTTCTATGAATTTTTGGTGCCGCTGATCAAAGGCTACAGCACCGAGATGAGCCTGGAAGTCACCAGCCTGGGCGTGCAGGTGCACGGCGGCATGGGCTTTATCGAAGAAACCGGCGCGGCGCAGTATTACCGCGACGCCAAAATTCTGACCATCTACGAAGGCACCACCGCGATTCAGGCCAATGACCTGGTCGGGCGCAAAACCGCGCGCGATGGCGGACAGGTCGCCAAAGGCATTGCCGCGCAGATTGAAATCACCGAAGCGCAGTTGAACACCCAAGGCAGTGCCGATGCCGTGGCGGTGGCCAAACGCCTGAAGGCGGCACGGGAAGCGTTTCTGGAGGTGGTCAGCTTTGTGGCGACTAACACCCGCAGCCAGCCTAACGCCGTGTTCGCGGGCAGCGTGCCGTACCTGATGCTGGCCGGTAACCTGATCGCCGGTTGGCAACTGGCCCGCGCCCTGCTGGTGGCACAGGATGAAGTCGCGCAGGGCGTGGACATGGCGTTCATGCAAGCCAAGATCGTCACGGCGCGTTTTTATGCGGATCATTTGTTGACCAAGGCGCCGGGGCTGCGCGATTCGATTGTGGAAGGTGCCGAGTGCGTCACCGCGCTGGCGTTGGACGCGTTTTAAGCGAATTTAAATGCTGGTTAAGTTTGTTTCGGGGGTGATGAAAATTTCAGGCGGAGTAGTCTGTTTTTATGAATAATGGAACGATTCTTTCGGAGATTTCTTGTCTAAACTGCCCGCGCTGACCCAGCCCCGTTTTCGTGTTCACGGGGCACACCGATGTGTCATCGGCAAGAACCAACGGGTCCGCTATCAGCCGGCGGATATGACACGTGTGTGTGTTCCATCATGAAAAAAAAGTCACCCGTTGTGCTTGAAAAAGCGATCCAGCTACTACAGCCCGATGCGCAGTCGGAGCATCGTTTTCCCGATATTGGGGACCTGGTGTCGCGCCTTCGTTTTTCGCCGGGGGATGGCGAAATATGGCTGGCGGATCAGCGCATGGTTTTGCTGCATAACGCGTCGCTGGCCGCTTTGCGGCGCGAGTTGGTCGAAATTCTGGGCAATGAAAAAACCCGCGGCATTCTCACGCGCATGGGCTACCACTCCGGCGTGCGTGATGCCGAAATGGTGCGTAAAGTTCGTCCCCATAGCAGCGATTACGATGCGTTTGCCGTGGGGCCGCAGCTGCACTCGCTTGAAGGGTTTGTCTCCGTCGAAACCGTGGCGATTGAGGTGGATATTGAAAAGGGCCACTTCTACGGCGAGTTCATCTGGCGCAATTCTGCCGAGGCAGATGCGGCTATCGCGGCCAATGGGATCGGTAATGCCCCGGTGTGCTGGACTTTGCAAGGCTACGCCAACGGTTATGTGAGCAGTTTTTTCGGTCGTCAGGTGTTGGTGCGAGAGGTGGAGTGCAAGGCCATGGGCCACGCCGCCTGCAAGGTGATCGGCAAGTCGCTGGGTGATTGGGAAGACCCCGACAAGGATTTCCGCTACCTGCAAGCGCAGGAGTTTGTCCAAAGTCCCCATGCCAAAAAATTCAGCTTCAGCCATAAATCGACGGCTGAAAGCGAGCGAAATGCAAAGATCAACCTGATCGGTGTCTCCGCTGGTTTCAATGCGGTTTGCCACATGATTCAGCGCGTCGCCCCGACCCGCGCGACGGTGCTCTTTCTGGGGGAAAGTGGTGTCGGAAAAGAGCAGTTCGCGCGCACCCTGCACAACATCAGCGACCGGACCGAAAAACCGTTTGTGGCCATTAATTGCGCCGCAATCCCTGAACAGCTCATTGAATCCGAATTGTTCGGTGTCGAAAAAGGGGGCTTCAGTGGCGCCATTCAATCGCGGCCTGGCCGCTTCGAGCGTGCGGATGGTGGCACGCTGTTTCTGGATGAGATCGGCACCCTCAGTCTGATGGCGCAAGGCAAACTGCTGCGCGCCCTGCAGGAAGGCGAGATTGAGCGCATCGGCGATACCCGGGTGAGGGCGGTTGATGTGCGCGTGATCGCGGCCACGAATGAAGATCTGCGTGATCTCGTCGAGGCCGGTAAATTTCGCGCGGACCTGTTTTACCGGATCAATGTGTTCCCCGTCAGAATTCCGCCGCTGCGCGAGCGCAAAGAGGATATTTTGCTGTTGGTGGAAAGCTTCCTCAACCGCTACTGTGCTTTGCACAAGCGAAAAATCACCGGCCTCAATGAAAGCGCCATCGAAGCGCTGTTGTTCTATTCCTGGCCCGGCAATATTCGGGAGTTGGAAAATATCATTGAGCGAGGTGTCATCCTGGCGCCTGAGGGCGGCGGCATTGATGTGGTGCATCTCTTTACCAGTGGTGAAAATTTAAGCAAAAGTCACTTCAAGGTCGGAAAACAAGGGACGTTGAACGATCAGTCCGCCAGCGTCACGGTCAACCCGGCGACAGCTGATCAATTGCCGGGACTGTTGCGGGCATCGCTGATGAAGGGCGATATTTCGATGGATGCCTTGGAGGAGATGGCCGTGGATGTGGCCGTCGATATTGCGAAAGGCAACGTCTCGGCCGCAGCCAAAATTCTGGGCACTACGCGCTCCCGTGTGGCCTATCGGCTTTCAGGCAATAAAGTGCCTCATCCGTCCGATCTGTCGACTTAAATGACCGCTGAAACGAGCGGTAATTTGAGGGTGAAGGTTGTGACGGTTCCCGACGAGGTGGCCGAGATGCTGCCGCCATGCGCGGTGATGATCGATTTGGCAATGGCCAGACCAAGACCGGTGCCGTCGCTGCGTTGGCGTGCCGTGTCAAGCCGGAAAAATCGATCAAAAATACGATCCAGGTATTCCGCAGGAATCAAGTCCCCCGTGTTCTCGATCCGCATGACCACCTGATCCGAATCCGCAAAAATGTGCACGCGAAGGGTGGTGTTGGGGGCCGAATGCCGGATGGCGTTGGACAACAGGTTGCCCATCGCCCGACGCAGCATGAGCCGGTCCGCGGCCACGGTCGCCTCACCTTCCAGGGTGAGACGCAAGTCTTTTTCTTCTGCCACCGCGTCATAGTAGTCAAACAGGGCGGTCACCTCCTGCGCCAAGGCGATGGCGGTGTAGCTTGAGGCGGCCAAACTGTGGTCGGCCTTGGCTAACAGCAGCATGTCAGAGATCATGCGCGCCATGTGCTCAAACTCTTCGGCGTTCGATTCGAGGATGCTGCGGTACGCGTCGGCGCTGCGCACCCGCGCCAGCGCCACCTGGGTCTCCGTCATCAGATTGCTGACCGGCGTGCGCAATTCATGGGCAATGTCGGATGAAAAATCGGAGAGTCGGTCAAACGCTTCTTCCAGGCGGGCCAGCATGTCGTTCAGCGACTGGGCCAGCTCTTCCAGTTCAACCGGCACCGCATCCACCTTGACGCGCCGATTGAGTTGTTGGGCCGTGACCACTTGCGCTTGGTCGCGCATGGTGCGCAGGGGCAGCAGCCCACGTCGCACGGCGCCCCAACCGAGAAGCCCGCTGAACGCCGCAGCCACGGCGACAAACAGCCACAAGGTCTGCACAAAAGACTGCATGAAGGCAATGTGATGCACGATGTCCATGGAGGTAGCAACGATGACTTGGTGGCCCGTGTCCTTGCCCATCGACACCACGTCCGCAATGCCCCGGTACGGTTGTGTACCCGACTGCCATGTGAAGGGTTGGTTGGGGCGCTTGACCGCATGGGTCGTGACCAGGTCTTTGGGGAAACTCGCCCCCGGCGTTGAAAAGAGGGCTTCGCCCTTGGCGTCATAGACGGCTAAATCCAGGCCGTGGTGCCCGACCAGGGCATCATTCAAGAGTTGTGTCATCTGCTTGAGATCACTGGCTGACTTGAATTTTTCAAGGCTATGGCGAGTCAGCGTCATTTTGGCTGCCAACACCTCCATGTCCTGTTCTTCAAAGTGCTTTTCAACCGATGAGGAAATTACAAACCCCAGCGACAACAAGACCACCGTCGACGCGAGGGTAAACAGTAAGGTCAGCTCAACGGTGATGGATCTTTTCCGGGTCAGGCGCAATCTGGATTCTCCAAAACATAGCCCATGCCGCGAATGGTGCGAATGAGCTTGGGCTCAAAGTCGTCATCGACTTTGGCGCGCAGGCGGCGCATCGCCACTTCGATGACGTTGGTGTCGGAATCGAAATTCATGTCCCACACCTGCGAGGCAATCAGCGAGCGCGGCAACACCTCCCCTTGTCGGCGCAACAGCAATTCAAGCAAGGCAAATTCCTTGGCCGTCAAATCAATGCGCTTGCCGGCACGGGTTACCCGACGACGCATCAAATCAAGGTGCAGATTCGATATTTCAAGAAAATCGGCGGCCGACACTTTGGCCCCCCGGCGCAAAAGAGTCCGCACCCGCGCGAGTAATTCAGAGAAGGCAAAGGGTTTGACCAAATAGTCATCCGCACCAAGCTCCAGCCCCTTGACGCGGTCATCCACCTGGTCGCGGGCTGTTAAAAACAAAACAGGAATGTCCTTGCCGGAGCGTCGAATGCCCGCCAACACGCCCCATCCGTCCAGGCCCGGCAGCATCACGTCCAGAATGATCAGGTCGTAATTTTCTGTGAGTGCGCAGTGCAAGCCATCCGTGCCATTGCGCACCAGATCGGCGACAAAACCGGCCTCAATCAAGCCTTGTTTCAGGTAATCCCCCGTTTTAGGCTCATCCTCAACGATCAGGATTTTCATGGCTTCCCCTTGTATTTATAAGCAAGTGGCATTTTCGGTGGCAACAGCGCTGCCCCTGCGCAGATAACAGGAATGTAATTTTCGGCTCATCGTGCTGTTAGGGGGCATCAATCACACTTCAGCCATTCCCTATTGATGTGAAAGAAGTTTGTCATGCCACAACTAGCAAAGTTAAGCCGTCGGCACATGGTCATGGGCATGCTTGTGCTGCCATTTCTGGGCGCTCAAGCGGCGCCAGCCCGGACATTGATCGAGGTGTGGAAGTCTCCGACCTGCGGCTGCTGTAAAGATTGGATTTCACATGTGGAAAAAGAGGGGTTTGAGGTCAAGACTTACGAGCTGAGTGAATCGGCCAAAACCGCGCAGAGAAGCAAGCTCGGTATGGCAGAAAAATTTGGCTCGTGTCATACGGCCCTCGTCAGTGGTTATGTTCTGGAGGGCCATGTCCCGGGACGGGACATCCGTCGCTTGTTAAATGAGAAACCGCGTGCGCTTGGACTGGCGGTGCCTGGCATGCCCATCGGTTCTCCCGGGATGGACGGCACTGCGTATGGTGGTCGCAAAGACCCCTACCGCGTTCTCTTGGTTCAGCGCGATGGCTCATCCACGGTCTTTCAGGCCTATTCATGAAAAAAATGCAAAAACAAGCGCACGGGGGTGTGACGTATGCCCTCTGATGTGCGGGTGCGCCAGCGGCATCCCATTCGGCGCTGGCGATACACCGCGGTGGCGGTGATCGGGGTGTTGCTTGCTTTTGAGGGGCGCGCCCAAACCCTCCCTGTCGCACTCGATCAGGCCTGGTCTCGCCATCCACAGGCTGTCACTTTTGTGGCCCGTGCGGCTGAGGCCAACGCCCGTGCCGACTTGGCGGCGAGTTGGACCCCCACGCCACCGGCGCTCTCCTTGTCGAATGTGAGTGACCGTCTTAATGCCGATACCGGCAAGAATGCCTGGGAGTTGGAGTTGGCCGTTCCACTTTGGTTACCGGGCCAACGTGCCGCGCACGCAGGGGCGGCAAGCCATGCCGTCAGTGACGTTCAATCACGCCAAGTCGCCTTGCGCTTGCAACTTGCGGGTGAACTGCGCGAGGCGTGGTGGTCGCTCAGTGGGGCCCGTCTGGCCGTCGATGTGGCCCAAAGGCGTGACTCAGCTGCGCGGGTCATGGAGTCCGATGTTTTGCGTCGTTTCAAGGCGGGCGAGTTGGCCCGGATCGATGCCAATTTGGCCCAAAACGAGCGGTTTGCGGCAGAAAGCGAATTGCTTGAGGCTCAGTCGGCCTTACTGCACGCCGAACAGGCCTATCGCTTGCTGACTGGCGCGGATGCGCCCCTCAGTTTGGCTGAGGAGCAGGTCGCCACCGTGTCGATCCTTGATGCCGTGCATCCCCAACTGGCCGCAGCGCAGGCGGCTGAGCAACTGGCGCAAGCGCGACTGGGCGTGGCAGACAAGACGCGCCGAGACGCCCCCGAACTTGCGCTGAGCATCGCGCGTGATCGAGGTGATTTCAATACCCCGTATGCCAACGCGGTCGGCGTCAAACTGACGATTCCATTTTCATCAGAGTCCCGCGTCCGCCAAGAACGCTCAACGGCGCTGGTCGACGTCGCTCAGGCGCAGGCTGAACTCGCGCAGGTGAGGCAGCGCATTGAGCTTGAAGAAGCCCGGGCACGTCAGGGCGTGGCGCTGGCACAGCTGCAATTACTCAAAGCACAGGAGCGTCTGAGCTTGACATCTGACAGTCTGCGCTTGGCTGAAAAATCCTTTGCCTTAGGTGAGTCGGATTTGGCGGCACTGTTGCGCGTGCGCCTGAGTGCCTTCGAGGCAGAAGCGGCCGTGAATAGACAGCGCTTGGCCTGTTCCCTGGGTCTGTCGCGTTTGAATCAATCTTTGGGAGTCTTGCCTTGAAGCATGTATGGATATTGACTTTGGCCCTGGCATGGCCCTATGCGGCCTGGGCCCATGGTGGCGAGGATCATGCTGATGCCCCGGCACCTATGCCCACGACCGCCCATGCTGTTCGCATGGCGTCGACGTCTGATCAGTTTGAACTGGTGGGTGTGCTCGAAGGCAAGGTTCTTACCCTGTATCTGGACCAATACGGCACCAATGCCCCCGTCACCCAAGCGCAAATTGAGCTTGAAAGCGCGGGCTGGAAGGGTGTTGCCCACGAGGTGGCGCCTGCGGTTTACACGGTTGCAGCGGATGCCTTGGCTCAGCCCGGCAAGCATCCTATTGCGATCACGGTGCAGGCCGGTGATGCCATGGACCTGATGGATGCGACGCTGGACGTGGGTCTGGTCAGCGCAGGAACCACAGGCGTGGAACATCCGCGCGATCCACGTGCGTGGGGCGTGTGGACAGGTGCCGCCGCTTTGTTACTGGCCGGTGCTGGGCTGGTTTTTGCTCGCCGCCGTCAACAGCGTCGTTCGCATTGAACCCGAATCGAAAGACTTGAATGACACAAATCAATAAGGGCAAGCTGGTCGCACTTGTCGCAACCGCCCTGATGGGGCTCTCGACGGCATGGGCGCATGGCGATGAGGATCACAGCCACGATCCAAAGGCCACGGGGACAGCGGCGACCAACCCCAGCGCGACCGCGATGCCGGTCCAGACAAGCGCCTCACAGCGGCTGCCAGACGGCAGTTTGTTTGTTCCCAAAACGGCACAACGCCAACTGGGTATTCGAACGGTGCTGGTCGAAGCCAAAGACTTAGCCGCTACCGTCGAACTGAACGGGCGTGTGATCGCCGACCCCAATGCGGGAGGGCGGGTGCAAACCACGCAGGCCGGCCGAATCAAAGCGGGTCCCAACGGGCTGCCGGTGTTGGGTCAAAAGGTGACCAAGGGCCAGGTGCTGCTGTGGGTACAGCCGACCGTGGGCCCGGTTGAGCGAAGTAACCAGCGGGCCACTTTGGCTGAGCTTGACGCACAGTGGGCGATTGCCGAACGCAAAGTCGCCCGTTACACCCAACTGGAGGGCTCCATCCCCCAGAAAGAAATTGACGCGTCCAAATTCGAGTTAAGCGCCTTGACGCAGCGCCGTGCTGCACTGGCCGCGGGTCTCAGTGAGGCCGAAGCGCTGACCGCTTCCGTCTCCGGTGTCATCAGTGCCACCCACGTCGTCAATGGGCAGGTGGTTGAAGCGCGCGAGATTTTGTTGGAAATCGTTGATCCGGCACGACTGGCGGTTGAAGCGCTGGCTTATGACCCCGCGCTGATTGACGGTATTGCCTCGGCCAGTGCGTCATTGGCCGGGCATGCACTCGATTTGCAGTATGTGGGGGGTGGCAAGCAGCTTCGCGAGCAAGCCTTGCCCTTGCTGTTCCGTGTCAAGAGCCCAAACGCGCCGATCGCGGTGGGTCAAACACTCAAGGTCATCGCCAAAACATCACGCATGGCCCAAGGGGTCGCCGTGCCTGTGGCCGCATTGGCGCGTAACAGCGCTGGCGAATCCGTTGTGTGGGTGCATGTCGGTGCCGAACGGTTTACGCAACGCCGGGTGACAGCGCAGCCCCTGGATGCCAACACGGTCGTTGTCACCACCGGGGTTTCGGGGGGCGAACGGGTCGTTAGTGTGGGTGCCAATCTGTTGGCTCAGGTGCGCTGACCATGTTCGAATTCATCATCAACACCAGCCTGAAACAGCGGCTGATCGTGCTGGGCATCGCCTTGCTACTGGTGGTTTATGGTGTGTTTACGGTGCAGAAAATGCCGGTAGACGTGTTTCCTGACCTCAATAAACCGACCGTGACCCTGATGACGGAAGTTGGTGGCATGGCTCCCGAAGAGGTGGAGCAGTTGGTGACGGCGCCTGTTGAAGCGAGCATGAACGGCATGCCTGGTGTCAGCCGGGTGCGTTCGGTCTCGGGCGTGGGGCTGTCCATTGTCTATGTCGAGTTTGACTGGGGCTCGGACATCTACCGCAACCGCCAGCAAGTGAGTGAACGCCTGAACCTCGTGCGCGAGCAATTGCCCCCGGGCGTGGTGCCCCAACTCGGGCCCATCTCCTCGATCATGGGCGAAATTTTGCTGATTGCCTTGCCCGCTGATCCGGCCCAGGTGAGCCCGATGCAGGTGCGTGAGTACGCGGACTGGGTCATGCGGCCACGGCTGTTGACGATCCCCGGCATAGCCCAGGTGATTGCGATCGGCGGCGAGGTCAAGCAATACCGGGTTGAGCTCAATCCCGCGCAGCTGAAGGCCTTGGGTGTGGAGCGCGAGAAGCTGGAGTCCGCGCTGAAAGATTTCGGCGCCAACACCAGCGGGGGATTCCTGGAGTCGCAGGGGCGCGAGTACCTGATTCGTCAAATTGGTCGCACCACGCGCATTGAGGATCTGCAAAACCTGGTGGTCACCGTGAAAAACGGGCAGCCGATTTTGCTCAAACAAGTGGCCACGGTGGTGCTGGCCCCGGCCATCAAGCGCGGTGATGCCGGTTTTGGCGGCAAACCTGCTGTCATTTTGTCGGTCCAAAAGCAACCCAGCGCGGACAGCGTGACCCTCACGCGGGCGGTTGAAAAAGCCATGGTTGAACTCTCCAAGGGGCTGCCGCAGGGGATGGAGGCGCCGCAGTTTTTGTTCAAGCAGGCCGATTTCATCGAACACTCGGTGAGCAATGTGCAAGAAGCTTTGCGTGATGGTGCGATGTTTGTGGCCGTGATCTTGTTTCTGTTCTTGCTGAATGTGCGCACGACCTTGATTTCACTGACGGCGATTCCGATCTCTTTACTGGTGACTGCCCTGGTCTTTCATTACATGGGCCTGTCGATTAACACGATGACGCTGGGCGGTTTGGCGATTGCCATTGGTGAGCTGGTGGACGATGCCGTGGTGGGGGTGGAAAACGTCTTGCGCCGTCTCAAACTCAACAGCGCCTTGGCGGTGCCCAGGCCCGTGGCTGAAGTCATTGCCAAGGCCACCCTGGAGGTGCGCTCCGCCATTGTTTATGCCACCCTCATCATCGTGCTGGTGTTTGTGCCGCTGTTTGTGTTGCCCGGTATTGAAGGGCGCTTGTTCACCCCACTGGGCGTGGCCTATATTGTTTCGATTCTGGTCAGCATGGTCGTGTCCGTCACCGTGACCCCGGTGATGGCCTATTACCTGCTGCCCAAAATGAAGCAGCTGGGTCACGGTGATAGCCCCTTGGTCATCCGGCTCAAGCGCTGGGATGCCCGGTTGCTGCACTGGTCCTTTGACCGTGCCCGGATGCTGCTGCTGGGAGCAGGGGTCGCCGTGATCCTGGCGCTGGCCAGTGTGCCGTTTTTTGCGCGCGCCTTTCTGCCGGCCTTCAACAAGGGCACGCTGACCGTCAATGTGTCACTGAATCCGGGGACGTCGCTGGCGGAGTCCAACCGCATCGGCATGATGGCGGAACAACTGATCGCCGGTGTGCCCGAGGTGACCAAGGTCGGTCGGCGCACGGGGCGCGCCGAGCTGGATGAGCATGCCGAAGGGGTGCACTACACCGAGATGGATGTGGATTTGAAAGCCTCCGAGCGCTCCCGCTCGGCCATCATCAACGATCTTCGTGCGCGCCTGGCCGTGCTGCCGGCGGCCAGCAATGTGGGGCAGCCGATTTCACACCGGCTTGATCACCTGCTCTCGGGTGTGCGGGCAGAAATTGCACTCAAGATTTATGGCGATGACCTGGACACCCTGCGTGGCTTGGCCGGTGACCTGCGTGAACGGCTGGCAAAAATCCCGGGCATCACCGACTTGCAGATTGAGAAGTTGGTATTGATCCCCCAGATCAAGATTCGTGTCGATTACGAGCAGGCCGCACGTCATGGTGTCGCCCCGGGCACCTTGCTGCGCTCACTGGAGCAGATGATTGAAGGTGAACGCATCACCCAACTGGTGGAGGGCAACCGCCGTTTCGACCTGATCGTGAAGTTGCCTAAGAGTGGTCGTGGTTTGCAGGAACTCGCCAACCTGCTGATTGAAACCCCTGGCGGCCATGTGCCCTTATCCCAGTTGGCTTCGATTGAAGACAGCGATGGCCCCAATCAAGTCAGCCGTGAAAATGCCCGCCGACGCATCGTGATCTCAGCCAACACCGACGGCTCGGACATGTCGAAGGTGATTGACGCCATTCGGACCGAGTTGGCCGCCAAACCCATGCCCGAAGGTTATTTCACGTCACTGGAAGGGCAGTTTCAGGCGCAGGAACAAGCGGCTCGTCTGATGGGGGTATTGGCCCTGATTTCGCTGGCCATGATTTTCCTGGTGCTTTACAGCCGCTATCGCTCGATGGTGCTCACCGTCATCATCATGGGCAATATCCCGCTGGCCTTGGTGGGCAGTGTGATCGCGCTGTGGATATCGGGTCAACCGCTGTCGGTCGCCGCGCTGGTGGGCTTTATCACGCTAACGGGTATTGCCACGCGCAACGGCATTTTGAAGATTAGCCACTACATCAATCTGTGCGCCTTTGAGGGTGAAAAGTTCGGCCAAAAGATGATTGTGCGCGGCTCGCTGGAGCGGCTCACGCCCGTGCTGATGACGGCACTGGTGGCGGCCTTTGCTTTGGTGCCTTTGCTGGTATCGGCCGATGCGCCGGGTAAGGAAGTATTGCATCCGGTGGCCGTGGTGATCTTCGGCGGGCTGGTCAGTTCAACCCTGCTTGACAGCCTGCTCACGCCCTTGATGTTCTGGTTGTGGGGCGAGAAGCCGCTGGCCAAACTGCTGGAAGCGCACGAGACCGAAAGCTATTGATATTTATTAACCCGCCCCCTTGGGGTCATGACCTATAAGGAAACCACCATGAAATCTGCCTCTCGAATAACGTCCATTTTGTTTGCCGCTCTTGTTTTGGCCGGCGGCGCCACAACGGCCCTGGCGCACGATGACGCCACCATGGGTGCACTCAAGTCAGCCCATGGGGGCCAACTGCGCATGGCCGGCATTTACCACTACGAGTTGGTCGTGTCAAAAGACACCCAAGAGGCGAAGGACTATCCCGTGCAGGTGTACGTGACGGATCATGCTGGCCTGAAGATTTCAAGCGCCGGTGCGACGGGCACCGCCACCATCCTGGCCGCAAAGCAGAAGTCCTCCGTGGCGCTTAAGCCAGACGGGGACAACCGGCTGACAGGTCTGACCAAGTACACGTCAACCCCCGACATGAAGGTGCTTGTCTCCATCACCCTGCCGGGCAAGCAGCCCGAGCAGGCACGCTTCGAGCCCCTGGCCACAGCGAAGGAGGGGCGTTCGGACCACGCACATTAGATGGATCGTCTGCCACCAACTGGCACCCAATAAACGGAGCGCATCATGAACCATGACCCTGTCAGGCAGGATGCACCGCCGAGTTTCTGGCGTTCCCGTTAAGTGAATCAAGGTCCAGCCGTTACTTGAACCGTCACTTGAGGGGAATGATCATGAACACCCGCCATCATGCGGAGCCCTTGAAAGACCCGGTGTGCGGCATGACCGTCACCGAGCAATCACCACACCAGTTGGCGCATGAAGGCCGACACTATTATTTTTGCAGTGCCACCTGCCAGGGCAAGTTTGCGGCGAACCCGCTGCAATACCTTGCGCCCCAGCCAGCGGTAGTGACACCGCCAGTGGCGGCGGGCACGATTTACACCTGTCCGATGCACCCGGAAATTCGCCAGGACCATTCAGGCAACTGCCCCAAATGCGGCATGACGCTGGAGCCGCTGCTGCCGGAACTTGAAGACGATGACAACCCCGAACTGCGCGATTTCCAGCGCCGCTTCTGGTGGACCTTGCCGCTGACCGCCATCGTCTTTGTATTGGCCATGTGGGGCCACCAGTTTCAGTGGATGGACATGGCGCGCCAGAGTTGGGTCGAGCTGGGCCTGGCCACGCCCATCGTGCTGTGGGCCGGTTGGCCGTTTTTCAGTCGCTGCTGGCAGTCGGTAGTGACCCACAGCCCGAATATGTGGACGCTGATCGGTCTGGGCACCGGCGCTGCTTTTGTTTACAGCGTGGTCGCCACGGTGGCGCCGCAGGTGTTTCCGGCTTCGTTTATTTCCATGGGCCGCGTCGCCGTGTACTTTGAAGCGGCGGCGGTGATCATTTCGCTCACGCTGCTGGGCCAGGTGCTGGAACTCAAGGCCCGTTCGCAAACCTCCGCCGCCATCAAATCCCTGCTGGGACTGGCGCCGAAGATGGCTCGGCGCATCAAGGCAGATGGCAATGAGGACGATGTCCCTTTGAGCCACGTCCATGTCGGTGATTTGTTGCGCATTCGTCCCGGCGAGAAAGTGCCGGTCGATGGCGTGGTGACCGAAGGCGCCAGCGCGGTCGATGAGTCGATGATCACCGGCGAACCCATGCCTGTTTCCAAGCGTGTCGGCGACGCGGTGATCGGCGCCACGCTCAACACCAGCGGCGCGTTGGTGATGCGCTCCGAAAAAGTTGGCTCAGCCACCGTGTTGGCGCAGATCGTGCAGATGGTGGCCCAGGCGCAGCGCTCCAGGGCGCCGATGCAGCGCATGGCCGACTTGGTGGCGGGCTACTTCGTCATGACGGTGGTCACCATCGCCGTGCTCACGTTTTTGGGTTGGGGCCTGTTTGGGCCCGAGCCGCGCTGGGTGTTCGGCTTGATCAACGCCGTGTCGGTACTGATCATTGCCTGCCCGTGCGCGCTGGGCCTGGCCACGCCGATGTCCATCATGGTCGCTACCGGCCGTGGCGCCACGCAAGGCGTGCTGTTTCGCGATGCTGCCGCCATTGAGAATCTGCGCAAGATCGACACCCTCATCATTGACAAGACCGGCACGCTCACCGAAGGCCGCCCAACCTTTGAGCGCGCCGTGCCTGCGCCGGGCTTTGACGCCGACGAGTTGTTGCGTCTGGCTGCCAGCCTGGACCAGGGCAGCGAACACCCGCTGGCCGACACCGTAGTGCGTGCCGCGCGTGAGCGTGGCCTGAGGCTGGACACGCCCGAAAACTTCGAGTCCGGCTCGGGCATTGGCGTGCGCGGACAGGTGGCCGGGCGTCAGCTGGCGCTGGGCAATACCACGCTGATGGCGCAGATCGGCGTGTCGGTCGCCGCCTTAGTGCCGCAGGCTGAAGCCTTGCGGACAGAAGGTGCCAGCGTGATGTATCTGGCGGTTGATGGTCAGCTGGCGGGTCTGCTGGTCGTGTCTGACCCGATCAAATCCAGCACCCCCGAGGCGCTGGCCATGCTCAAAGCCGCTGGCTTGCGCATCGTCATGGCCACGGGCGATGGTCTGACCACGGCACGGGCGGTGGGGGCGCGTCTGGGCATCGACGAGGTGCATGGGGAGGTCAAGCCTGCCGACAAATTGCAGCTGGTCGAGCGTTTGCAAAAAGAAGGCCGTGTGGTCGCCATGGCGGGGGATGGCATCAACGATGCGCCGGCGCTGGCCAAGGCCGATGTCGGCGTGGCCATGGGCACCGGCACTGACGTGGCGATGAACAGTGCCCAGGTGACCTTGGTGAAAGGGGATTTGCGCGGGATTGCGATGGCGCTCGCCCTGTCAAAAGCGACTGTGGGCAATATGAAGCAGAACCTGATGTTTGCTTTTTTATACAACGCGCTGGGGATTCCGGTTGCGGCCGGTGTGTTGTACCCGCTGACCGGCTGGCTGCTCTCGCCGCTGATCGCTGCGCTGGCCATGAGTTTCAGCTCCGCCTCAGTCATTGGCAATGCCCTTCGGTTGCGAGCCAAGCCTCTATGAACTTCAAATGGCAGCGCTCGGCTTTTTGACTGCGCATCTATGGGGATAGGCGGTCGAGCGGGTCATTGTTGAAAATGACGCAAATGTAATTTGCAGGTCAACGAACTGTTCACTTGATGGGGTCAAAATTGGGCATCTCATGTCACCAAGGAGTTCCTCATGCAAGTTCGTACTTTTTTCACTGTGATGTTGGCGCTGGCTGGCGCGGGTTTGTCGACATGGGGCGCCGCGCAAATGAACCACGGCAATATGCAAGGGGCGGGCATGGCGACCCAGCGCAGCGCTGAGTCTGCTATGGGCGAAGGTACGGTCAAAAAGGTCGATAAAGTCAAGGGAACGGTCACCCTGGCGCACGGCGCGATGAACGGCATGCCGGCCATGACCATGGCCTACAAGCTCAAGGACGCCACTTGGCTCGACAAACTGCAGGTCGGGCAAAAAATCCGGTTTGCCACCGATCCGGCCGATGACGGTATGACCGTGACAAAGATTGAGCGCGTCAAGTAAGCCGGCATTCACCCGTCTGGCCGCATACAACGTAAGGCGCCTCCATGAAATATGTTTTACAGGCCACCGCGGTGGCCGTGCTTTTAGGTTGGGGCTCGTCCGGGCCTGCGATGGCCGACGTGGTTTTGCCCGGGGCCGATGTCGCCAGTCTGCTGGCCCTGGCCCAAGAGCGCAACCCGGACTATGCCGCCATGCGCTTTGAGGCCACCGCCGCCACCGAGCGCGTGATGCCCGCGGGGGCACTCATGAGCCCCCGTTTCAAGATGGAACTGGAAGACGTCACCAAGTCGGGTGAGCAAAATCCACGATTGCTGCCTTCGGATGTGGGCAGCACACGCTACACCCTGTCACAAGACCTGCCCTGGGCTGGCAAGCGCGACCTCAAGCGGGAGGTGGCCCGCGAGGAGACCCAAGCGGCCCAGGGCCGTGTCCAGCAAACCTGGTCTGACACGGCCGCTCGCATCAAGACCGTGTTTGCCCAACGCTACGGGGTCAAAGCGACGGAGCGACTGGTGAACGAAAACCTGGACCTGATGCTGCAGCTTGAAAAAGTGATGCAGGTGCGTTATGCCGGTGGCTTGGCGGCACAGCAGGACATCACCCGTATCCATGTGGAGCACACTGGCATGCGCGCTGAGCTGGTGGCGCTGGCGGCGGAATGGCGACAAACGCAAAGTCGTTTGAATGCGCTGCTGGCCCGGCCTTTAGACGCACCGCTGGCGGCCCCTGTGGCCTTGCGGGCCTTGCCAGAGGCCGCCAAACTGGATTTCAAGGCCCTGTCCGAGCGACTGCGCCAGACCAACCCCCAGATTTTTGTGGAATCAGCCCGCGCCAGGTCTGCTGAGAAAAACCGCGATCTGACGTACAAAAACCGTTACCCGGATTTCACGCTCGGCCTCAGCGCCATGCAGCGCCAGAGCGCGGTCAATGAGTGGGGCGTGATGCTGGAGCTGAACCTGCCGATTCAGCGTGACGTGCTGCGCGCCCAGGAGCGTGAGTCCGAGGCGATGCTGGCCGCCGCGCAGTCGCGCCAGGAAGCCGCCACCACTCAAGCTTTGGCGGATTTGTCTGAGAACCTGAGCGCGCTGGACGCCGCCCGGCAAACCGAACATTTGATGACCTACAGCCTCATGCCGCAGGCGGATTTGACGTGGCGTGCCGCGCTGGCCGGCTATGAGAACGGCAAGGCGGACTTTGCCACGCTGCTGGAGGCACAGCGCCAAATTCGCCAGGCCCGGCTGAGTCAGCTGAAAGCCCAGGTCGAGGCGCAGCTGCGCTTGGCTGACATCGAAAAACTTTTGGGAGAAGAGCTATGAAACCAGCCGCCGCATGGGCTCTGGGCGCGGTCGCTTTGGCGGCTGCAGCAGGCCTTGGGTATGGTTTGGGTCAGTCCGGCAGGACGGCGCATGAAGCGTCCGCGACCAAGGCGACCGCGGCATCCACCCCCAAGCAGCCGAAACTGCTGTACTACCGCAACCCGATGGGCTTGCCCGATACCTCGCCCACGCCGAAAAAAGACCCGATGGGCATGGACTACATCGCCGTGTTTGAAGGCGAGTCGGCAGATGAGGGCGCGACCTCGCCGAATCAGGTCAGCATCAGCACGCAAAAGGTACAAAAACTCGGTGTGCGGTCTGAAGCGGCCCAGTTGCGCCGTCTGGACCAGACGGTTCGGGCGTCCGGTCGCGTTGAGCCGGATGAGCGCCGTATCGCCATGATCGCCCCCAAATTCGAGGGCTATGTGGAGCGCCTGCACGTCAATGTCACGGGCCAGCCGGTGGCCAAGGGCCAGCCCTTGTTTGAGGTCTACAGCCCGGAACTGGTGTCGGTGCAGCGCGAATACGCGATTGCCGTTCAAGGGGCGGCCTCGCTGAAAGGGGCCGACAGTCCGGCGCAGCTGGGCATGGCGCGGCTGGTGGAATCCAGTCTGCAGCGGCTCAAAAACTGGGATATTTCTGAAGAACAAATCAAGGCCTTGGTGGCGTCGGGGCAGACCCAGCGCACCATGACGTTTCGCTCGCCGGTTTCAGGCGTGGTGACCGAGAAAAAAGCCGTGCAGGGCATGCGGTTTATGCCCGGTGAGGCGCTGTACCAGGTCTCTGATCTCTCCGCTGTGTGGGTGGTGGCCGATGTGTTCGAGCAAGACCTGGGAGGGGTGAAGACGGGTGCCCGGGCGCAGGTCAAGATCAACGCTTATCCGGACAAGCTGTTTGAGGGCAAGGTCACCTACGTGTACCCCACACTCAAAGCGGAAACCCGCACCGTGCCCGTGCGCGTGGAGCTGGCCAACCCTGGTTTGCTGCTCAAACCGGGCATGTTTGCCCAGATGGAACTGCAGGTCGCGGGCAAAGGCCCGGTGGTTACCGTCCCCGTGTCGGCGGTGATTGACAGCGGCACGCGTCAAATGGTGTTGATCCAATTGAAAGAGGGCCGGTTTGAGCCGCGGGAGGTCAAGTTGGGCGCCCGCAGTGACAGCCATGTGGAAGTGCGGTCGGGCGTGAAAGAAGGCGAGCCCGTGGTGGTGGCGGCCAACTTCCTGATTGATGCGGAGAGCAACCTCAAGGCCGCCGTGGGCGGTTTTGGCAGCCCGCCTGCCGCCAGTGGCGCAGGCCATCAGGCGGTCGGCACGGTGGAGGTGGTCGATGCCAAGGCGGGCACGGTCAGCCTGACGCATGGCCCCATCGCCAGCCTCAAATGGCCAGCCATGACGATGGAGTTCAAACTGGCCAATAACGCGCTTCTCCAATCCCTCCAACCCGGTGCCAAGGTGGTGGTCGAGTTTGTTGAGCGTCAACCGGGGGAGTGGGTCATTACCAGTGCCAAGCCGGGGGCCGACAGTCAGGCTGCCAGTGCCGCGGCCAGCGCTGCGCACACCGGTCACTAACGGAAAGCCGCCATGCTGTCGAACCTCATCAACTGGTCAGGGCGCAACCGTTTTCTGGTGCTGCTGGCCACGCTTTTTATCGTGGTGGCCGGTATCTTCGCGGTGCTGCGCACACCGATTGATGCACTGCCCGACCTGTCAGACGTGCAGGTGATCGTCTACACCGAGTACCCCGGCCAAGCGCCGCAGGTGGTGGAAGATCAGGTGACCTATCCGCTGACCTCGTCCCTGCTGTCGGTCCCGAAGTCCCGGGTGGTGCGGGGTTTTTCGTTTTTTGGCG
>CAJAFJ010000237.1 GCA_903938955.1 uncultured beta proteobacterium
CAACAAGCGTGACGTGAGCTACGCCGAGATCGACGCGCCCCACGGCCATGATGCCTTTTTGCTCGATGACGCCCGCTACATGGGCGTGGTCAGCTCTTATTTTGATAGCGTAGCCAAAGAGGTGACGGCATGACTGACATTGCCACCAAACACGCCCTCGGCCAACTGATCCCCGAAGGCTCACGCGTGCTCGACCTGGGCTGTGGCGACGGTGCCATGCTGGCGCACCTGCAGCAAACCCGTGGCTGCACTGGCTATGGCGTTGAGATTGACGATGCCAATGTGCTGGCCTGCGTGCAGCGCGGCGTCAACGTCATCCAGCTCAATCTGGACGAAGGCCTGGCCATGTTTGCCGACGCCTCGTTTGACGTGGTGCTGCAACTCGACACCCTGCAACACCTGCGCAACGCCGAAGTGATGCTTCGCGAGACCGTGCGCGTGGGTCGGGTCGGTATCGTCGCCTTCCCCAACTTTGCGCACTGGCCGAACCGCCTGAGCATCTTGAAGGGCCGCATGCCGGTGACCAAGCGCCTGCCCTACCAGTGGTACGACACGCCCAACATCCGTGTCGGTACGCACGCTGATCTGGCGCTGCTGGCCGAGCGTTGCGGCCTGCAAGTGCTCGACAGCTTTGGCCTGCAAAACGGCCATACCGTGCGCTTGGCGCCCAATCTGCTGGCGGGCACGTCGGTCTATCGCCTGTCGCGCTGAGGTGCGTGGTGGCTGAAGTTTCGTTTTCCGAAGCCTTCAAGTTCTGGCTGCGCCTGGGCTTCATCAGCTTTGGCGGACCGGCCGGGCAAATCGCCATCATGCACCGCGAGTTGGTGGAAGAAAAACGCTGGATCTCCGAGTCGCGCTTTTTGCACGCGCTGAACTACTGCATGCTGCTGCCCGGCCCGGAGGCGCAGCAACTCGCCACCTACATCGGCTGGCTGATGCACCGCACCTGGGGTGGTGTGGTGGCGGGCGCGCTGTTTGTGCTGCCCTCGCTGTTCATCCTGATCGGTTTGAGCTGGGTTTATGTGGCATTTGGCAGCGTGCCGTGGGTGGCCGGGCTGCTGTACGGCATCAAGCCCGCGGTGGCAGCGCTGGTGCTGCAGGCGGTGCACCGCATCGGCGCCAAAACATTGAAGAAACCGGCGGTAGCGCCCGTTCTGTGGTTCATTGCAGCGAGGAGTTTTATCGCGGTTGCCTTTTTGAAGGTGCCGTTTCCGGCCGTGGTGCTGGCCGCAGCGCTGACCGGCTGGCTGGGGCAGCGCTGGGTGCCCCGGCAATTTGCGGCTGGTGGCGGGCATGGCGCAGCCAAAGGCGTGACGTCAGGTCCAGCGGCGCTGGCGCAACGCGGATTCGTGATTGACGACGCCACGCCGACCCCACCGCACGCCCGTTTCACCAAAACCCGCCTCGCCAAAGTCTTGCTCGCGGGCGCGGTTTTGTGGCTGGTGCCGATGGGCGCACTGATCGCCTGGCAAGGCTGGGGCGGCGCGGTCACGCAAATGGGCTGGTTCTTCACCAAGGCCGCGTTGCTGACCTTCGGCGGTGCCTATGCCGTGCTGCCCTATGTGTACCAGGGCGGTGTTGAGCAGTTTGGCTGGCTCACCGGCCCGCAGATGATGGACGGCCTGGCGTTGGGCGAAACCACACCCGGCCCGCTGATCATGGTGGTGGCGTTTGTCGGTTTTTTGGGCGGCTGGAGCAAGCAGGTGCTGGGGCCGGACGCGCTGTTTCTGGGCGCCGCGCTGGCCGCCACGGTGGTGACGTGGTTCACCTTTTTGCCGTCCTTCATTTTCATTCTGGCCGGTGGCCCGCTGGTGGAGTCCACGCACGGCAAACTGCACTTTACCGCGCCGCTCACGGCCATTACCGCCGCGGTGGTCGGCGTGATTGCTAGTCTTGCGCTATTTTTTATCGTGCATATCGCATTCAAGCCAGTCGATGCCAGCCCGCTTCTTTCACGCGTTGATGGAGCGGCGTTAGCGCTGGCTTTGATGGCCGCTGTGGCGTTGCTGCGTTACAAAGCCAGCGTCATTCACGTGATTACGGCGTGCGCCCTGGCGGGTTTGGTGCTGAAGCTGGCGGGATGGGCTTGACCCGTCAGGCTTAACGCCAGTGGCGGTGACCCCCGCGGTAACCATCGCCGTAACCAATATTGAACTCAACGCCGGCAGGCGGGTAATAAGGGCGGTTGTAATAACCGCCTCGGTAAGCGGGCGGCGCCACGATCACCGTGCTGGACTCTATGTAGGCCGGTTGTTGGTCGGTGACCGCAGGCGTGTCCGTGGCGTTGCGTGCGCCCACTGGCGAGACCTGCAGCTGGATGCTCGGGCCCGGGTCGTTGGGCATTTGCACGGCGTACTGTCGGCCGGCAAATTCGTACACCACGTTGTAGCCGACCGTGCGGTTTTCATAAAAAGTCTGCATGCTGCAGCGCTGCACGTTTTGCACCTGCGCCATGGGGGCGCCCTCAATGCGATCGCCGAGGATGGCGCCGCCGAAAATGCCAATCATGGTGGCCGCTGCCTTGCCCGAGCCACCCCCCACCGCATTGCCCATCGCCCCGCCAGCAATACCGCCCATGAGCGCACCGGCGCCAGATTTGGGTGCCTGCACCGTCACTTGTTCCGTGCTGCACACTTGCCGGGGCACGCCGACCTGCTGCATCACAGGCGTCGAAGAAATGACCTGCCCCACGTCCTGTGCCAGACTCAGGCCGCTTGAAAGCATGGCGGCAGATAACAAAAGCAGTTTTTTCATAATGTCATGGTGGTTTGAAGTTAGCCCGAATCATGAACCCTGACGCGCAGCATCGGATAAGCTTTCGGTGAAGCCACGGTAAAGATCATCGGATGTGTAACAGTTCTTTCGAATGAATTTTCCGCTGCTCGTACCCTGGCTCGCCTCAGTCCCGAAAATACCAGAACCCGGCGTTCACCCACTCGGTTAACTGGCTGGCAAACGCGGGATTTTGCAGCCCGGTCGCGAGCAAGTCATGGCTCAACTCGTCGTTATCGCACAGCGCGATCACGGCTTGCTGGCAGGCCGGGCCAAACGCAAAGCGCTCGCCGTCGATGTAGCACACGCCTTGCGCCACGGTCTCGTCCAGATAAAAACAGCGCAGGCCGCCGGTACGGATCAGGGGCTGATCCAGCAGTTGTTCAGCCACCTCTTCAGCGTCCAGAGCATCGTCGTCCAGCGCCTGCAGGTCCAGCGCGCATTTGGTCTTGGAAAAGTAGCTGCCGGCAAAGTCGGCCATCAGCGTGTCGTTGTCCAGCACGGCTTGCAGGTGGGCTTTGATCATGGCGAAATCGCTGGGGTTGATCTGGCCCTGGTGCTGGTCAATCGGGCGCTTGGGGTCGCTGATGAGGGTCTTGCCCAGCTCTTTATCGATCACGTAATCGGCCAGACCGCTGAGCAGGTCGGAGTTGGACTTGGCCCGGAAGCCGACCGAGAAACTCATCGACTCTTCCAGCGTCACGCCGTCGTGCGGAAAACCTGGCGGAATGTACAAAATATCGCCGGGCAGCAGTTCGGTATCAATGATGGGCTCAAACGGGTCCACATGCAGCAGCGCGGCATGGGCGGCAAACTGGCGGTGCTCGCCCTTGTCGCCCACGCGCCAGTTGCGCCGGCCCGAGCCCTGGCAGATGAACACGTCGTACAAATCAATGTGCGGGCCCACACCGCCGCCGGGCGTGGCGTAGCTGATCATCACATCGTCCAGCCGCCATTTGGGGATGAAGGCAAACGGCTTGACCAGCTCGGCCACCTCGGGCGACCAGTGGTTGACGGCCTGCACCACCAGCGTCCAGCCCTCTTTGCCAAAGCGTTTGTAGGACTCGAACGGGCCGTTTTCAGCCTGCCATTCGCCGTCTTTTTTGAACACCAGACGGGATTCAACCTCTTCCTCGCAGGCCAGCCCGGCCAGGTCGTTGGGGCTGATCAGGTCCTCAAAATGTTGAAACCCCTGGCGGATGACGACCGGCTTTTGCTGCCAGTAATGTTCCATGAACTGTTCAAGGGTGAAGTCGGCCAGATGGAGTGTGAGCATGGGGGCGCCAGATGAAAAACGGGAAGTATCGCACCGCCCAAGCGTCAGCAAACCACGGCTCACCCGTTCGGTTCGTTGCCCCATAATTCGCCAAATGACTCCGCAGCAATTCTCATTATTTGAAAACGAAGAACCACTTACCGCACAAGTGGTGGTTGAGCCCGAAGTTACGCCAGCAGGGAAGTTCAGCAACTACGTTGTCTATGTCGATGAAAGTGGCGATCACGGCATGCAGACGGTGGACGACAACTACCCGGTATTTGTGCTGGCCTTTTGTGTCTTTCACAAACGGTATTACAGCGAAAAGGTGGTTCCGGCCCTGCAGAAGTTCAAGTTCAATCATTTCGGCCATGACTTGGCGGTGCTGCACGAGCATGAAATTCGCAAGGAAAAGGGGGACTTCAAGTTTCAAACCCGGCAGCACAAGCAGGATTTCCTGGTAGAGCTGACGAGCATCATTGAGGCCAGCAACTTCATTTTGATCAGTTGCGTGATCGACAAAGAGCAACTGCGTAGCAAGCCAGGCATACCGCCGAACCCTTATCACTTGGCGCTGGGGTTTTGTCTGGAGACGCTTTATGAGCTGCTGCAGGAGAAAAACCAGGACGACAAGTTAACCCATGTGGTGGTGGAGTGCAGGGGAAAAAAGGAAGATAACGAACTGGAGTTGGAGTTCCGCCGCATTTGTGATGGTGCAAACCGCTGGGGAAAGTCGTTGCCCTTTGACGTCAAGTTCGCAGACAAAAAGGTGAATTCGGCAGGTTTGCAGTTGGCCGATCTGGTCGCGCGGCCCATCGGTTTGAGCGTGTTGCGCCCTGAGCAGGACAACCGGGCTTTCGATGTGCTGAAGCGCAAGTTTTTCTGCTGTGGTGGCCGGAAAAACGTTGGCGAGGGTTTTGAAAACTGGGGCTTAAAAATTTATCCGGACCCAGAAAGCGAAAAGCCCCGATGAACTCACCGAGGCTGTAACGCCGACCAGGAACCCCCAATCCACTTGTCGGCAAGTATAAAACAGATGCCCATTGGGCATCAATGCAACTCGCTGTTGATGTCTTCAAGCCCGCCCCATTGACGGCGCCATAATGGGCCACAAACAATCTCAGGGACGGGATAACAACAATGGCTACCTTGATACCGGCGCTTGGCGCCTGCGTGTCGCGCATGACGTCAGGCGAAAAGCGCTTGGCCGAACGGCTTGAACAAAAACTCGACGACGACTACCTGCTCTGGTACGACGTGCCGATGGGCCCGCGCTATGCGCACCCCGACTTTTGCGTGATGCACCCGCGCCGGGGCATTCTGATTCTGGAAGTCAAAGACTGGAAGCTCGGCTCCACCATTCTGCACGCCGACAAGAATAATTGGGAAATCATGGTTAGCGGCGTGCCAAAAACCGTCCCCAACCCGCTGGAGCAAGCCCGCCAGTACGCGCACCAAGTCGTCGACGCCCTCAAACGCGACCCGCAACTGGTGCAGCCAGACGGCAATCACCAAGGCAATCTCGCCTTTCCGTGGAGCTACGGCGTGGTGTTGACCCACATCAGCCGCAAACAATTTGAAGCGGCCGAACTACAGCACGCTATTGAGCCCAATCGCGTTATCTGCCAGGACGAAATGCTGGAGGCAGTCGGCGCCGAAGAGCTGCAAAGCCGTCTGTGGGACATGTTCCCGTACATGATGCGCGGCGTCATGAGCCTGCCGCAGCTTGACCGCGTGCGCTGGATCATGTTCCCGCAAGTGCGCGTGCAAACCCAGGGCGCGCTGTTTGACGACAGCGATCTGGACGCCGAACTGCCCAGCCTTATGCAGGTGATGGACCTGCAGCAAGAGCAACTGGCGCGCAGCTTGGGCGACGGCCACCGCGTCATTCACGGCGTGGCCGGTTCCGGCAAAACCATGATCCTCGGCTACCGCGCCGAGTACCTGGCCAAGGCCCACACGCAGGCCAGTAAACCGATCCTGATCCTTTGCTACAACGAGCCGCTGGCCGTCAAACTGGACTCGGTGATGCAGGCCAAAGGGCTGAATGAGCGGGTGCATGCGCGGCATTTTCACAAATGGTGCCGCGACCAACTGGTGGCCTTTGGGCAAACCCTGCCAGACCCGCGCCAGCAAGTCGGCGCGCTGATGGAAGACATGGTGCTGCGCGTCATCAGTGGCGTGGACCGCCAGCAAATCCCCAGCGGCCAATACCAGGCCGTGCTGATCGATGAAGGCCACGACTTTGCCCCCGAGTGGCTCAAGCTGGTGACGCAAATGGTGGACCCCACCACCAACAGCCTGCTGGTGCTGTACGACGATGCGCAAAGCATTTACGAGCGCAGCCGCAGTAAACAGTTCAGCTTCAAAAGCGTGGGCATTCAGGCGCAAGGCCGCACCACCATTCTGAAAATCAACTACCGCAACACCCGCCAGATACTGCAAACCGCCAGCCTGATTGCCGCTGACCTGCTGACCGCCGACGACAAGGACGATGACGGCATCCCGCTGCTCAAACCCATCAGCTGCGGGCGCGATGGCGAGGCGCCGCTGATCATCCACCTGCCCACCCTGCGCGCCGAAGCCACCAAGATTGCCGACCTGCTAAACGCCGCGCACCAAGAGGGCCACGCGTGGGCCGACATGGCCGTGCTGTGCCGCCACCATCACGAGATGATTGAGTGCGCCCAAGCCCTGAACCGCTGGCAACTGCCGTTTGAGGTGCGCAAAGGATCCGGCAGTTTTCATCCGCATGAGGACAGCATCAAGGTGATGACCATGCACGCCAGCAAAGGGCTGGAGTTCCCCGTGGTGGCGCTGATGGGCGTGGGGCAGATGCCCGCTGCGGGCGAGGACGAGCGGGACGAGGCGCGGCTGTTTTATGTCGGGGCGACGAGGGCGACGCAGCGGTTGGTGATTGGGGCTAGTGGGGATGGGGGATTTGGGACGA
>CAJAFJ010000238.1 GCA_903938955.1 uncultured beta proteobacterium
CAGCGCTGCAGCCGCATGAACAGCAACTGGTTGATGCCTTGCGCCTGGCTTTGGCATGAGTGCCCACCATGTTTGAACGACCACACCACCAGCGGATTGCCCAGGTCCTTTGCGCGCTGAATGCCCCGCTGCTCCGTGAAAACCACTGCCTGTTTGGCGGGGGAACGGCCATCGCGCTGCGCTATGGCGAATACCGCGAGTCGGTTGACATTGACTTTTTGGTGTCTGACCTTGCCAGCTACAGCAACCTGCGCCAGTTGCTGACCAACCCAGGTGGCATTACCGGCATTGTTCATGCCCAGGCAACACCGCTGGAGCAAGTCAAAGAGGTGCGGGCCGACCAATACGGTATTCGCACCACGCTGCGTGTGGACGGCCAGCCCATCAAGTTCGAAATTGTTCTGGAGGGCCGCATCCAACTGGCGGCGCCGACGGTGAATGACGAAGTTTGCGGTGTCGCCACGTTGAGCCTCCTGGACATGGCCACCAGCAAGCTGCTGGCCAATTCAGACCGGTGGGGCGACGACGGCGTGTTCAACCGCGACGTGATTGACCTGGCCATGATGAAGCCGTCACTGGCACTGCTGCGCCAGGCACTGCTGAAAGCGCACGGCGCCTATGGCGATGCCATTCGTCAGGATCTGGACAAGGCCCTCTTGCGGCTGCAAACCCGCCAGGGCTGGCTGGAGCGCTGCATGCAAGCCATGGCCATGGTGGAACCTAAAGCTGTGGTGTGGCAACGGCTGCGTGCGCTGCGCAGGAGTTGATCTAAAAAAGATGAAATAGGCCTCTAGCGCATGTATCTATTGAGAAAATAGCTATTAATTACATAGCGAAAACTTACACAAGTGCGGCACCGCTCAATGGGTAGAACGTCCATTCATCGCCAATGAATTCACCGGCAATGCGCTCGATTCGCCGTCCCTGGAAGTCATAATTGCCTCCGTATAAACATCAAACAGGAGATAAAAATGGGAACGATTGTCAGCTTTCAGCGTCCGGACGGAAAATCGGTTCAGGGCTATCTGGCCGAACCTGCGCAGCCTTCAAACGCACCGGCCATTGTGGTCATTCAAGAGTGGTGGGGGCTCAACGACCAGATTCGCGGTGTCGCTGACCGGCTGGCCTTGGCCGGCTACCAGGCGCTGGTGCCGGACTTGTACCGCGGCAAGTCAACTGTGGAAGCCGAAGAGGCGAGCCACCTGATGACAGGTCTTGATTTCGCAGATGCCGCATCACAAGACATTCGTGGCGCCGTGCAGTACCTGAAGACCCGTGCGCCCAAGGTCGGCGTCACTGGATTTTGCATGGGTGGCGCGCTCGCCATTCTGGCCCTGACCCAGTCGCCCGAGATCGATGCCGGCGTGGCCTGGTACGGCTGTCCACCCCTTGAGTACATCGACGCCAGCAAGATCCGCGCACCTCTGCAAGCCCATTGGGCCACGCAGGATCAGTTTTTTGCCATTGAGACCATCGATTTGCTGGAAGAAAAGCTTCGCGCGGCGGGCGTCAATTTTGATTTTCACCGCTACCTGGCACAGCATGCGTTTGCGAACGAGACGGCCGTTGGACCCAGGCGCTTACCGGCCACGCAGTTTGATGCCGTGTGGGCTCAGCAGGCTTGGGACCGAACCTTGCGCTTTTTCGGCCACCATCTGGGCTGACGCAATTTGGCGCAAACGCGCCAGCACCGGCTCAAAGCGCATGTGCTGCAGTGAGTCACTCAAGACGGCAATCTCATCTTCCAGGTGGGTGCCGTTCACCAGGGTCTGAAGGGCCTCAAAACGACCGATGGCATCGAATTTATTGCTCTCCAGCAAAGGTGTCAGTTCGACGACCAACGCCGTAAACGCCTCGCCATCCAAGGGTTTGTGTGCCACGCGTGCCGGTTCTGGCGTTGGGGCCACTGCGGGAAGCCACGTGGCCAGCGACAACTTGAGGGCCTCAAGGGCAATCGGTTTGGTCAGAAAATCATCCATGCCCACGGCCAGACAGTGCTGGCGGTCTTCTTCAAAGGCATTGGCGGTCAGGGCGATGATGGGCAGGCGTGAACGTTGGGTGGCGGTTTCCCACTGTCTGATTTTCTCGGTGGCGCTGTAGCCATCCATCACGGGCATTTGCAAGTCCATGAGGATCAGATCGGGGGCCACTTGCCCGATGGCCTCAACGGCCTGCTGGCCGTCATAGACCAGTGTCACCATCAGCCCGAGTTGCTTCAGCAGCGATTCAATCACCATGCAATTGACCAGGTTGTCCTCTGCCACCAGCACGTGACCCGACAGCCGGGTGGCCGCACCAGGGCCACTGGCCTCTATCGGGGCCCGTTTTGCCTCAGGACTGACATGCGGCGCCTCCTCATGATCGACGCGTACCCGAAACCAGAACCGTGAACCCTGGCCGGGCTCACTGTCCACACCGACCTCGCCCCCCATGGCTTTGGCCAGATGACGAACAATCGACAGGCCCAGTCCCGAGCCACCAAACTCGCGGGTGGTCGAACTGTCGGCCTGCGAGAAGGGTTTGAAGAGCAGCTCAAGCTTGCCGGCGGCAATGCCAATGCCGGTGTCGCTCACCACAAATTCAAGCAGACTGGTTTTGTCCGTGCGTTCAAGCTCTTTGGCGTCGAGGCGCACCTGACCGGCACGGGTGAACTTGATGGCATTGCCGACCAGATTCGACAGCATTTGACGCATGCGGTGCGCATCGGCCACATAACGCGGGTCGGTCTGACCTTGCCACTGGCAGACCAATTGCAAGCCTTTGGCCTGGGCCGCACCGGCAAACAAGTTGCAGGTGTCCTGGATCAGCGCGGCGGGATCAAAGACGATGCGCTCCAGCTGGAACTTGCCCGCTTCGATTTTGGATAAATCCAGAATGTCGTTGAGCAGGGACAGCAGGGTTTGGCCGCTCGACAGAATGGTGCGGGCGTAACCATTGCGTTCACTGGTCTGCACATCGGGCATCAACAGCAGTTGCGCCATGCCCAGAATGCCATTCATCGGGGTGCGAATTTCATGGCTCATGGTGGCCAGGAAACGACTCTTTGAGCGTGACGCATCCAACGCCGCGTCGGTGGCCGCGACCAGGTCGGTGATGTCAATGCGGAAACCCACGGTGTGGCCGTCGGCCATTTTGCGTTCGATCGCGCGCATCACCCGGCCATTATTCGCCCGTTGAATGCGGGTCTGGTTGCCTGAGCGGAAAGCCACCAGCCGCTCCTGGACCCATTCCTCGACGTTGCCGATGGACTCACGGTAAAAACCAATTTCCGCACCGGCGCGGATGATGTCTTCAAACCGGGTGCCGGGCACGATCACATGCTCCAGGTGGGGGTAGAGCTTTCGGTATTTTTCGTTGCAAAAAACCAGGCACTCTTCGGCGTCGTAGATCACAAAGGCTTCATCAATGGCCTCAATCGACTCCAGCAGCAGTTGCATGTTGCGCCGCGCCTCCAGTTCGGTCTGGCGCTGCTCGGTGATGCGTGCCGTGATGTCATAAAAATCAACGACCACCTGGGTCAATTGACCCTGCGCGTTATGTTGAGGAAATGCGCTGACCAGCAGCCAGACCGTCTGCTTGTGCACGCTGGCATTCACGCCCAACACCAGGCCCTTGATGGCCTGACCACTGGCGATGACGCGATTGACCGGGTAATCAGACACCGGCACGGCGCAACCGGCTTCATCCACAAACTGCCAGGCGGCGTCCATGGCGGTTTTGCCACGCATTTGGTCTTCCGACAAACCCAGCAATTCAGCCGCGCGCGGATTGCTGAACACAATCTGCGTATCGGGTCCATGCACAACGACGCCCGTTTGCAGCTTGTTCAGAATGTCGAAATACAGGTTGTGGGAGTCCATGAAATACAGGCTTCAATTTGGGCAGCCGTAAAAGAGGCACGAATGCTGGCTAAATGGATAGAACTGTAATTGCAAATGGCCTTGAGGCGCTTACCGATGGGTGACGAGTGCATTTTTTGCCCTCACCTCACCCCTCATGAACTTGCCATCGGTTGCGGAATGCGCACTCAATCAGCGACTTATCTGCGCCACAGAGAAACCATCACCCGACGCGATGACCGCCACTAAGCGGTCGATATTGGGGTGACTACCCGCATGGGCGCGCGCACTGACCGTGTGCTCGGCAAAGATATCCAACCCCTCCTGCGCCGCTGCAACGTTGATACTGCCGTGCCTGGCGGCCAGCGCGGCGTAAACCGCCAGTGCGCCAGATTGACCGGGTTTGTTCTCGATGGTGGCCACCACCTGGCCCGCTGTATTGAGTAGTTGCAGCGCGGCCAGATGGCCCACGGCCGGGAGTTGCTTGAGGTTGTCGGCGAAGGCCATGGTGTGATCCTTGAAAACGGGCGTAGCCCAAAAAGTGCGCTATTGTGCTGCAGTCACGCAAATTCCACCTCCCCATTCACCCGGACTCAGTACACCATGCAAGCCCTGCTCAACGCCATCGCCACGATGGACCTGCCCCACGATGCCCAACGCCTATTCCACGGCCGGGGCGGTCTGTACCCCGGCTGCGAACACTGGGTGCTGGATGCCTACCCGCCGGTGTTGGTGCTGACCAGTTTTCAGCCGGTCACTGAGGATGAACTGCAAACCGTCCACGCAGCTTTGTCTGAACGCTGGACGCAACTGGGTTCTGAGCAGCCGCTCAATTGGGTGTTCCAGTGCCGACATGAAGGCAAAACCGACACGCGGCTGATGGCGGGCAGCGTGCCCGAGCCGCATGTGGTGACGGAGAACGGGTCGCGCTACCGGGTGCATGTGGACAAGGGGCAGAACCACGGACTGTTTCTCGACATGGCGCAAGGTCGGCGCTGGGTGCGCGAGAACGTGGCCACACGCCCGCGCTTCAAGGTGCTCAACCTGTTTGCGTACACCTGCGCCTTCTCCGTGGTCGCACTGCAGGCGGGGGCCAAACACGTGGTCAACGTGGACATGAGCCAGGGCGCCCTGGCGACGGGGCAGCAAAATCACCAACTCAATGGCATC
>CAJAFJ010000239.1 GCA_903938955.1 uncultured beta proteobacterium
GTGGCCGTGGTAACAGCCTTCAAACTTCAGAATCTTGCTGCGCCCGGTGGCGCCGCGCGCCAGGCGGATGGCGCTCATGGCGGCTTCGGTGCCGGAGCTGACCAGGCGCACCATGTCCATCGACGGCATGAGCTTCAGAATTTCTTCGGCCAGTTCGACCTCGCGCTCGGTCGGGGCGCCAAACGAGAAGCCTTCCAGCGCCGCGTCTTGCACCGCTTGCAACACCGCCGGGTGGCCGTGGCCCAAAATCATCGGACCCCAGGAGCCAATAAAGTCGATGTAACGCTGGTCGTTGGCGTCCCACATGTAGGCCCCTTGGGCGCGCTTGATGAAACGCGGCGTGCCACCCACGGCCTTGAAGGCGCGCACCGGCGAGTTGACGCCGCCTGGAATGACCCGCTTGGCGCGTTCAAAGAGGGCGAGGTTGAGGTCAGTGTTGTGTGTCATTGAAAGGAAGTTCCAGATTGGGAAAGGATAAGGAGGAGGCGGACTCGTCAATGCCGGGGTCGCCCGCGTCGGCGTCAGGGGTGTCGTCGGTTTGCGCCCAAAACAGGCGGTCGGGCACGATATGGCCCATGCCGGGGCGAAAGCCGCCTTCCAGGCTGCGGTCCAGGTAGCTCAGCGCCTCGGTGAAGGCTTCATTGAGGTTGTCACCGCTGGCCAGCAAGGCCGCCAGCGCGGCCGACAGCGTGTCGCCCGCCCCGGTAAACGTGGCTTCAAAGCGCTCGAACTTTTCGCTGGCCAGTACCGATTGGGGCGAGCACAAGACGTTGTCGATGAACTGGTCCGGTAGCGGGATGCCCGTCACCAGGGTAAATGACACCCCGTGCTCGTTGGCGGCACGGGCCAGATCGCGCGCACTTGGGCTGCGCTCCACGCTCCAGTCGGGCAGCAACCAGCGCCACAGGGTGCTGTGGTTGCCCACCAGTACGGTGGTTTGCGGCAGCACCAGTTCGGTGAAGGCGTCCAGGTAGATATCAATCTGAATTTCGTCCCACCACGACAGGTCGGGCATGTAGGCAATCAGGGGCGTGTCGGCATAGTCGGCGGCAATGCCGGCCACCACGCCGAGGTTGTCGGCCGAGCCGACAAAGCCGACTTTGATGACCTGGACTGCCACATCTTCCAGCACGGCGCGGGCTTGCTCGGTCACCGCTTCGTCGTCGAGCAAGAAATGGTCAAAAATCTGGGCCGAATCGCGGGCGTAAGCGCCGGTCATGATCGGCAGCGCGTGGGCGCCGACCGAGGCGATGGCGGTGACATCCGCCGCCAGACCGCCCGCGCCACTGGGGTCGTTGGCGTTGAACACCAACACACAGGCGGGATGCGTTGCGGTGGGCAGGACTTCGGCGGGGGTGCTTGTCATGGGCAGTTTGGGGTTCTTCTTCAGGCAGAATCAAGAATGTGGCGGCGTCCCGCGTGCAAATTGCCAACGGCGCTGAAATTGACTATGTATTCTATGAGAAGGCCTTTCAAGCTGTGAACGAAACCAAAACCTGGATGTGTCTGATTTGCGGCTGGATTTATGATGAAGCCGCTGGCGATCCTGAGCACGGCGTGGCAGCAGGAACGCCGTGGAGTCTAGTGCCGTTGAACTGGGCTTGTCCTGAATGTGGCGCAAGAAAAGAAGACTTTGAAATGGTGCAGATCTGAGCCCCTGTGCTCATAATGCTTTTCATCGCTAATGCAAACTGTTAGTTCGGGAGCTGTGTCTTGTGAATACGACTGAATCGACTTTTAAAATTCTGGTGATTGACGATAGCAACACCATCCGGCGCAGCGCCGAGATTTTTCTCAAACAGGGCGGGCACGAGGTCATGCTCGCCGAGGATGGTTTCGATGCGCTGTCCAAGGTCAATGACTACCAGCCGCACCTTATTTTTTGCGACATTCTGATGCCCCGGCTGGATGGTTACCAAACCTGCGCCATCATCAAGCGCAATGCCCGGTTTGCCGGGGTGCCGATCGTCATGCTGTCGTCCAAAGACGGCGTTTTTGACAAGGCGCGTGGAAGAATGGCGGGCGCGCAGGAGTATTTAACCAAACCCTTCACGAAAGACCAGTTGCTGCAGGCGGTCCAACAATTTGGCAACGCTGCGCAAGGAGACAATTGATGACCATCCAGAATGTACTGGTCGTGGACGATTCCAAGACCGAATTGATGTTCATGACGACGCTGCTGAAAAAAAACGGCATGACCGTTCGCACAGCCGAAGGGGCGGATGAGGCCTTCAAACGCTTGGCCGAAGAAAAGCCCGATCTGATCCTGATGGATGTGGTGATGCCCGGCCAAAACGGTTTTCAATTGACGCGCACCATCAACCGCACACCTGAATATGCGGGCATCCCGATCATCATGTGCACCAGCAAAAACCAGGAAACGGATCGCGTGTGGGGCATGCGCCAAGGCGCGCGCGACTACATCACCAAGCCGGTCGATGCGACCGAATTGCTCATCAAAATCAAGGCCTTGGGCTAAGCCCGCAGGATTTCATGGCGAATCGAGAAGCTCTCCGGGAACTCCAGACCCGCTTGGCCAGTCGCTTGCTGGCGGCGCGCACTGAAAGCGTCTCTGCGGCGTGGCTGGCGGTGAAGGTCGGAGCGGCCCACTGTCTTTTTCCGCTGTCGCAGTCGGGTGAAATTTTTCCGTTGACCCGCATCCAGGCCGTGCCTTACGCCCGCCCCTGGTTCATGGGCGTGGTCAATCTGCGCGGGGTGTTGTACGGCGTGGTCGATCTGGCCCGCTTCATTGGTGACCCGTCTGCGGCGGCCAGAACCGAGCAGTCGCTCGCGGACGCCAGCCTGATCACCTTCAATGCGGGGCTGGACATCAACTGCGCCTTGATGGTGGATGACTTGGCGGGACTGCGAAAACGCGAAGCCTTCATCGACGCCGTGCCTGCGCCCGCCGGTTCCCCGGTTTATTTTGGCAGCCGGTTCACCGATATCAACGGCGTGCCCTGGCAGGAAATCAACCTGCAGGCCCTGTCGCAATCTCCCGAATTTCTTGGCATCAGTGCTTAAGCCCCTATTGAAGGTTCCCGTATGTCCGTCGTCGATCAACTCAAAAACATCTTCAGCAAAAAGACGCCGATTCAGGAAGAAGACTCCCGCTTGAGCTTGATCAGCCCGGATGCGATGGCGGACATGCTGGCGACCGAGCAAATGCTGGACGAACCCAGTGCAAAAGCCAAGCTGTCTTCGGGTCGGACCGAGCCGTCCCCGGTGCCCGACGAGGCGGGTAGCAAGGCAGCGGGCGACTTGATCGCCTTGCCGTTTTTGGGCCAGAAAACGGTGGTTCAGCATCAGCGAACCTTGTCTATCCTTCTCGGTGTTTCGCTGGTGGCGCTGGCGGGCGTGACGCTGGTGGCCCTAAGCCAGGGCGACCGGGTAGCGCAACAAATGGAGGCCAACGGCAACGCGCTGATGCAGTCGCAACGTCTGGCGAAATCGGTGTCGCAGGCCTTGATAGGTCGGGAGCAGGCTTTTCCTGAAGTGGCTGAGAGCGCGCATGTGCTGGCCTCCTCGGTGCGCGGCTTGCGCGAGGGTGACGCCAGCATGAGCCTGACCGCCCTGAGCGCGGTGTACCAGGCGGAGCTGGAGGCCGTATCGCCGTTGATGGAGCGCGCTGAAAAGAACGCTGCCACCCTCATGGCGCAGCAAAAAGTCCTGACGCAAGTAGGTGCAGCACTGCGGCTGATCAACCGGCAGTCGTCCGAGCTGCTGGAGATGGCCGAGACCGTGGCCTCGAACAAACTGCAGCAAGGGGCGCCCGCCACCGACATCGCAGCCGCCGGTCAGTTGGTGATGTTGACGCAACGCATCGGTAAATCCTCCAATGAGTTTCTGACCATGGAAGGCGTCAGCCCGGCCGCCGTTTTTCTGCTGGGCAAAGACCTGGACGCGTTCAAGGAGCTCGCCGAGGGCTTGCTCAATGGCAGTGCCGATGGGCGTTTAGCCGCCTCGAAAGACGCTGCCACCCGCGAGCGCCTGGCCGCCTTGAGCAAACTGTTTGAAGAAACCCGGACGCAGGCGGGCGCCATTCTGGGCAATCTGCAAGGTCTGGTGTCGGCGCGTGACGCACAGGCGTCGATCCTGGCCGACAGTGAGCCCCTGCGCCGCCATCTGGAGGCTTTGCAAACCAAGTTGTCCTCCCATACCGGGCTGGGGCTGGTGGCGTTGGCTGGTTTGATGATCGCGGCGCTGTTGGCGCTTCTGAGTGCCGGCGGCTTGTCGTATGTCCAGTTGCAGGACAGCCGCAAGCGCCAGGTGGTGGCCGAAACGCAGCGTCTGGCCGCCGAGCACCAGGAGCACGAAGCCAAGCGCGTGAACGATGCCAATCAGGCCGCCATTTTGCGCTTGATGAATGAGTTGCAAACCGTGGCCGAGGGCGATCTGACCCAGGAAGCCACCGTCACCGAAGACATCACGGGCGCCATCGCCGACTCGGTGAACTACACGGTGGAAGAGTTGCGGTCCTTGGTTGGCAACGTGCAAAGCACCGCCGCCCGCGTGGCGCAGACCACCACCGATGTCGATGCCACGTCCACCGAATTGCTCGCCGCCTCCAACGAGCAGCTGCATGAAATCAAGGAAACCGGGCGCTCCGTGGTGGAGATGGCGTCCCGCATCAACGACGTGTCGGTGCAGGCGCAAGAATCTGCGGCGGTGGCGCGGCAATCGCTCAAGGCCGCCGAGGTCGGTTTGCAGGCGGTGCAAAACGCCATTGGCGGCATGAACTCTATTCGCGACCAGATTCAGGAAACCTCCAAACGGATCAAACGACTGGGTGAATCGTCCCAGGAAATTGGCGAAATCACCGAGCTGATTTCCGACATTACCGAGCAAACCAACGTGCTGGCGCTGAATGCCGCCATCCAGGCCGCCTCCGCCGGTGAAGCCGGTCGCGGCTTTTCAGTGGTGGCTGAAGAGGTGCAGCGGCTGGCCGAGCGCTCTGCCGACGCCACGCGTCAGATTGCCGCCCTGGTGAAGGCGATTCAGACCGACACCCAGGACGCCGTGGGCGCCATGGAGCGCTCCACACAAGGGGTGGTGGCGGGCGCGAAGCTGTCCGACAACGCCGGCACGGCCTTGACAGAGATTGACCAGGTGTCACGCCGCCTGTCTGATTTGATTGAACAGATTTCCAGCTCCACCTCCCGGGAGGCCAATCTGGCGAACGTGGTGGCCGAGAATATCCAGCATATTTTTGCCGTTACCGAGCAGACCGGCGAGGGCACGCGCTCCACCGCCACGCAAGTTCGTGAACTCTCCAAAATGGCTGAAGAACTGCGCCAGTCGGTGGCCCGGTTCAAAATTGCCTGAGCCTCGTCCGCGTGAATTTGTTATCCCCAGGAGTACACGAACCCATGCATGCAAACGCTACTCTGACTGGCGACAGCGAGACCCCGACGGCGGACCTTGGGCCCCTGGCCTGGGTTCTGGATGAACTGCGCAAATCGCTGGACGGCGCCACCAAGGCGCTGCACCGTTTTGTACGCGATGCCGAGTTGGCGCGGGGCGCTGATTTGGCGTCGCTGGACGCCAGCCAGCTGCGCATCGCCCGCCAACAGCTGCACCAGGCGGTGGGCGCTCTTGAGATGGTGGGCATGGCGGAGCCCGCCAAGGTGCTGCGCGCCATGGAGGCGCTGGCGCAAAAATTTGTACAGCGCCCTGAACTGTGTAGCGACGAGGCCGCGAACAAAGTCGAGCGCGCCAGCTTTGCCCTGACCGAATTTCTGGAAGGCGTTATCAAAGGCAAGACCGCTTCGTCGGTTGCCTTGTTCCCCCAGTACCGCGACGTTCTTGAACTGGTGGGCGATGACCGGGTTCACCCGGCTGATTTGTGGCCCTTGGACTGGCGCTGGATCGATGTTGCGTTGCCTTATGGCAGCGCGCCGCTGAGCTATGACTCGTCGGATCGCGCCGTGCTGGACTGGCAGGTGCTCAAGGTCGTCAAGTCGGGCGATGTGGCGGCGGCCAATGCCATGCGCGACATCAGTTTGGGCTTTGCTGCGGCGCAAACGACGCTGGAGCCCCGCGTTTTCTGGAAGATTTGCGCGGCCTATTTTGAAGCGGTCTCGAAAGGGCTGTGCCCGACCGATGTGTACGGCAAGCGCGCCGCCTCCCGCATTCTTTTGCAGTTCAGAACCCTGGCCAAAGGCGATACCAGCATTTCAGAGCGTTTGCTGCAGGATTTGCTGTTTTTCTGTGCCCAAGCCATTCCGCGCCAGGCCGCCGATGCCCCGGTGCTGTCGGCGGTACGCGCCGCGTATGGTCTGACGCAGACCCAGCCCTTTGATTATGAGACCCCCAAGTTTGGCCGCTTTGACCCGGCCCTGTTGGTGCAGGCCCGCAAGCGCATCGCGGCGGCCACTGAAACCTGGTCGGCACTGTCTGGTGGCGACACCAACCGGCTGAAGGTGGCGACCGATCAGTTCGCCCTGGTGACCGACACCATGCTGAAACTGCACCCCGAAAGTGCCGATTTGGCGCACGCCTTGTCGCAAGCGATCGAAGCCACCGCCCGTTCGGGCGAGGCACCCGCCCCGGCCTTGGCCATGGAAGTGGCCACGGTCGTGCTGTACCTGGAAGCCGCCTACGAAGACCTGGACCCGACCGACTCGCACATGGCCGAGCGCAGCGCCAGTCTGGCGAAGCGCCTGACGCATGCCAATGCCGGCGGTGAAACCGAGCCGCTGGAAGGCTGGATGGAAGACTTGTACCGCCGTGTCAGTGATCGCCAGATCATGGGCAGTGTGGTGGACGAGTTGCGAACCAACCTGGGTGAAGTCGAAAAATCCCTGGATGCGTTCTTTCGCAATCCGCACGACAAAGTGCCGCTGCATGAGGTGCCCAGCCAATTGGCCCAGATGCGCGGTGTTTTCTCGGTCTTGGGCTTGGAGCAGGCGGCGCTGGCCTCCTTGCGTATGCGCAGCAGCGTCGAGAAAATTCTGGTCGATGAGCTGGATATCGAGGCCGCACGTACCGGTATTTTCGAGAAGCTGGGCAATAGCCTGGGCGCACTCGGCTTCTTGATCGACATGCTGAGTTATCAGCGTGAACTGGCCAAAAAGCTCTTTGTCTATGACGAAGAACTGGGCGAGTTCAGGCCCCTCATGGGGCGTCAGCGCTCGGCTGAGCCGGTGCCGCCTTTGCCCGTGGAAGCGCCGGTGGCCGCCGCACCACTGGACATGCCCGTGGCTGCGTTGCCGGTTGAACCGCTGCCCGTCGCGCCCCTGGCGCCGCCCCCGGCCTTGGTGACGCCGCCCACGCCGGTGGTTGAGGAAGAAGATGAAGACGACCGTGAACTGCGGGAAATCTTCCTGGAAGAGGCGCGCGAAGTGGTTCAGAACGGCTTGGCCGCGGTCAAGGCGCTGGTCGAAGACCCGGCAGACTTGAGTCAACAAACCACCTTGCGACGCTCGCTTCACACGCTCAAAGGCAGCTCGCGCATGGTGGGGCTGAATGAATTTGGCGAAGCCGCCTGGTCGATGGAGCAGTTGCTCAACGCCTGGCTGGCCGAGCAAAAACCGGCCAGTGAGGACCTGATCAATCTGTCGCAAAAAGCGGTGGACGGCTTTGGTCGCTGGGTCGAAGACATTGCCGCAGGCACCGATGCGCCTTGGGATGCCCAAGCCTTTCGCAAATCGGCCGATGCCCTGCGACTGGAGAACCAGGTAGTCGAATTGGTGCTGCCGGGTGAAGCGGTGCCGACGCCCGTCGCAACGCCCGTGCCCGTTCCCACGCCACCGCCAGCGCATGAGCCAGAGCCAGCGCCAGCGCCAGAATTTGTACCTGAGTTTGAGCTTGAAGCCGCACCGGCGTCAGAGCCCGCCATAGAGATAGAACCCGAGCCAGCCGTGGCGGCCGAGTTTGCGCCAGAAGTAGAAGTGCCACGCGAGGTCGAACCTGCGCTTCAAGTGCTGCCAGAGCCAGAAGTCGACGCCGCACCAGAAGAAGCGCCTGAGCCAGAGGATGAACTGGACCTCGACTTCATGGCGACGGCCTTGTTTGATTTTGATGACTTGCCGACCCTTGAACCCCGTCCCCTGCCCGTTGCGTCTTCCGCGCCCGAGGAGGATGTGCTGGCCGATCTGATGGATTTGGACTTTTCTGTCGCGCCTGTCGCCGAAGAAACGTTTGATCTGGGTGACGCAGAACCAGAGGCCGAGCCTGCCCCCGAACTCGAACTCGAAGCAGAATTGGCGCCAGAACCAGAACCAGAACTAGAACCAGAACCAGAACCAGAACCAGAAGCAGAAGCAGAAGCAGAAGCAGAAGCAGAATTTACGCCTGAACCTGAACCTGAGCCAGAGCCAGAGCCAGAGCCAGAGCCAGAGCCAGAGCCAGAGCCAGAGCCAGAGCCAGAGCCAGAGCCAGAGCCAGAGCCCGCTTTGGAGTTGCCCGCCATCGCCGAGGTTCCATCCGATTTCGCGGCGCTGGAGCTGGAGGAACCGGTCAAGGTGATTGGCTCCTTGCGCATCGATATTCCGCTCTACAACATCTACCTGAATGAGGCGGATGAGTGGTCGCGGCGCTTGCTCACGGAGCTCAATGAATGGTCGCTGGAGTTGCCCCAGCCGCTGTCGGATATGCCCATTATCTTGGCGCACTCCTTGTCAGGTAGCTCCGGCACGGTCGGATTTCTGGCTTTGTCCGAGATGGCCCGGTCGTTGGAACAGACCTTGCACCATGTCCAGCTGCATGGGCAAAATCGACCCGAGCACGCGACCGTGTTCATTGCTGCGGCGGAAGATATCCGGCGCTTGCTGCACCAGTTTGCCGCCGGGTTCATCAAAGAGCCCAACCCTGCGATCCTCAGCGAGCTCAAGGCCATTCTGGAGACCGAGTTTCCGGGCGTGGCCGGGATCGCTGGCGCGTATGACGACGCGTTGCAGGAAGAGCCAGACATCCTGGAAGGATTCAGCCTGGATCTATTGCCAGAGCCAGAGCCAGAGCCAGAGCCAGAGCCAGAGCCAGAAATTATCGAAGAAGATCAGTCTGGGACGGCAGAACTCGATACCCTCGCTGCCGAAGCCGAAGCCGAAGCCGAAGCCGAAGCCGAAGCCGAAGCCGAAGCCGAAGCCGAAGCCGA
>CAJAFJ010000240.1 GCA_903938955.1 uncultured beta proteobacterium
CGATGCAGCCGGCCAACACGATCCGGCCCGAGGGGAAATCGGCGTCATCAGCAGCGTGACACAAGCCTTCTGTGGCGACTGCAACCGTGCCCGCTTGTCCACCGAAGGCAAGCTTTTTCTGTGCCTGTTTGCAGCCCAGGGTTATGACTTGCGCGCGCTCATCCGCGCTCAAGGCACCGACACCGACCTGACGTCTGCCATCGGCCATATCTGGCAAGGCCGCACTGACCGATATTCCGAGCTGCGAAGCGCTTTGGCACCCGATGCCGGGACGGGCATTCGCCGCGTTGAAATGAGCTACATAGGAGGCTGACTTGATCAACCCAAATGATATTACCGGCCTGATTCTGGCCGGTGGCCGCGGCTCCCGCATGGGCGGGGTCGACAAAGGCTTGCAGACGTTTAACGGCATGCCCCTGGCGCTACACACCCTGACACGGCTGCAAATGGGCGGTGGTGTGGGCAGCGTCATGATCAACGCCAACCGCAACCTGTCGGCCTATGAATCATTTGGCGCCTCGGTCTGGCCCGACGGACTGGCCGACTATGCAGGCCCTCTGGCGGGTTTCCTGACCGGGCTGGAGCGCTGCGAAACGCCTTATCTGGTCACCGTGCCGTGCGATACGCCGCTGCTGCCGCTGGATTTGGTGCCGCGACTGGCCGAGGCGCTGGCGTCGGCGAACGCCGATATTGCCATGGCCGCAGCCCCTGAAATCGACAAGGTGGGTCAGGTGCACATACGCCCCCAGCCAGTGTTTTGCCTGCTGCGCGTCGAGCTGCTGGAGAGTTTATTGAAGTTCACCCAAGACGGGGGCCGCAAAATTAACGCCTGGACCGCCTTGCATAAAACGGTGCTGGTGCCCTTTGACTTGCCGGGTGATGACGCCAATGCGTTTTGCAACACCAATACCTTGGCTGAACTGCGCCAACTGGAAAACACCTGAATGAAAACCATCGACAGCATCGCCGCCGAACTGCAAGGCTACGATCCGCAAGCCTTGAACGCCAGCACCGTCAACGATTTTTTAGCCCGCTTGGTTGAACCCGTGACCGAGTTTGAAACGGTTGGTATCTTCCAGGCACTGGGGCGCGTGTTGTCGCACGACGTGATCTCGCCCATCAGCGTACCGCCGCACGACAACTCGGCGATGGACGGCTACGCGTTTAACGGCGCGCAATTGACCGCCAACACGGAGCTGGTGTTAACAATGGTGGGCACGGCGTTGGCGGGTAAAGCCTGGCCGGGGTTGGCGGGGCCGGGCGAGTGCGTCAAGATCATGACTGGGGCCATCATGCCCGCGGGCCTGGATACCGTGGTGCCGCAGGAGTTTGTGAGCTGCGTTGAGTCCTGCATCACCCTCCCGGCGGGCTTGCTTCAAGCGGGCGATAACCGCCGCAAGTTGGGTGAAGACCTCATGCAAGGCCAACCGGCGCTACAAAAAGGGCAGCACTTGACGCCCGCTGCGCTGGGGTTGCTGGCCAGCTTGGGCATTCAACAAGTGCCGGTGTGGCGCCAGCTTCGCGTGGCGTATTTCTCGACCGGTGACGAAATACTGAGCTTGGGTGAAGCCCCCCGCGAAGGCGCGGTGTTCGACAGCAACCGCTACACCGTATTCGGCCTGCTGACCCGCCTGGGCTGCGACGTGATCGACATGGGCGTGGTGCGCGATGACCCCGTCTTGCTGGAAGCCGCCTTTGTGCAGGCCGCTTCCGTGGCCGACGCCATCATCACCAGCGGTGGCGTGAGCGTTGGCGAGGCCGACTACACCAAGGCGATGATGAAAAAACTCGGCGGTGACGCGGGCGGTGTGGCTTTCTGGAAAATAGCCATGCGTCCCGGTCGCCCCATGGCGGTGGGGCGCATTCTCAAAAGCCATACGACCCAGCCATCAAGCCTGGGCAGCGATCAGGCCGTTGCAGATTCAGCCGCACCCCCATCGGCAGTTTTGTTTGGTTTGCCGGGTAATCCGGTAGCGGTGATGGTGACTTTTCTGGCATTTGTGCGCCCTGCCTTGCTGCAAATGATGGGCAGTACCGTTGCCCCCCCACCCTTGCTGAAGGCGCGAAGCCTGGAGCCATTGCGCAAAAAACCAGGCCGCACCGAATACCAGCGCGGCACAGTCACTACCGCGCCAGACGGCTCACTACGGGTTAAAACCACCGGCAACCAGGGTTCGGGCGTGCTGAGTTCCATGGTGCAGGCCAATGGTCTGATTGTGCTGCCCCATCACCAGGGCCATGTGGCCGAGGGTGATGAAGTCGATGTACTGATGTTTGAGGGCGTGATCTAACGCCTGTGCGCCTTCAGCGTTGACGCAGGGCCTGCTCAACGCCCCGGTTGGCCAGCATATCGGCATGCTCGTTGCCGGGGTCGCCATTGTGGCCGCGCACCCAGCGCCAATCGATCTTGTGGCCCGAGGTGCTGACCAGTGCGTCCATGCGCTGCCAAAGGTCCACATTCTTCACGGGCTGTTTGGCGGCCGTTTTCCAGCCTCGGGCTTTCCAGCCAGCAATCCACTCTGTGATGCCTTTGAGAACGTACTGGCTGTCCACATGCAGCGTCACATGGCAGGGGCGTTTCAAGGCGCTCAGGGCCTCAATCACGGCCATCATTTCCATACGGTTGTTGGTCGTTTCCATTTCACCGCCGAACAATTCTTTTTGCGAGCCGTCTGCTTTCAGCAGGGCACCCCAACCACCGGGACCCGGGTTGCCCTTGCAGGCGCCATCGGTATAAATCTCTATCGCGTTCAATCCAGCTTCCTTTTATTTAAATCAATTGAGGCACTCACCCTCGTTGCAGGGGTGCTGTTGGCTATTGAGACAGGGGCCGATACCATCGCCAAGGACGACTTCCAGCGGGGGTTGATCAAAGTCATGCCGCGCACGCGCTTGACCGCGACCAGAAAATAAACGGCCCCCAGAATCGGCCACCAACGCGCCCCAGCGGTGTCCATCCAGTCACATCGGCGTAGCCATTTCTCACTGGTTAGTGCCGGGCGGTAGCAGCCAAAATGCCCGACTTCCACTTCAAAACCCAGCAAACGAAGCCAGTCGCGTAAACGCCAGTAGCCGATGAAATCACCAGCTGCCGGTAAAAACGGCTCACCCCAACCCAGCCGATGGTACAGGTGCGCCCGGCGCTGGCGAAAACCCCAGAGCGAGACCGGGTTCAGGCCGCAAATCACCACCCGTCCCTCAGGCACTAGCACACGCTCGACCTCGCGCAAGGTGGTGTGCGGATCAGTGCTAAGTTCCAGGGCGTGAGGCAAAACCACCAGGTCAAGGCTGTGCGCGGGAAACGGAAGTGCTGAAAAATCGGTCACGATAGCCGCACCGGCTGTAGGGGTTTGGGTGGCCAGCCAGCGGTGGGGCATGCGGTTGGTCGCCAGGGCATCCAGCTCGGGTAAACCCAGCTGCAAAGCGTGAAAACCAAAAATATCAGCGACCGCCAAGTCAAGCTGCTCACGCTCCCATGCGAGCAGGTAGCGGCCCGGCGGGGTCATGAACCAATCGTGCATCCCTATAATTTGACCGCTCATGAAGTTAATTCCACTCCCCGCTTTCGACGATAACTACATTTGGTTGTTGCATGACGGAAGTCAAGCCTTGGTGGTTGACCCCGGCACCGCACAACCCGTGTTGGCAGCCTTGCAGCACTTGAATGTGCAGCTCGCCGCCATTCTAGTCACGCACCATCATCATGATCACACGGGCGGGGTAGAGGCCTTACGGCAAGCCACCGGCGCTCAAGTTTTTGGCCCGGCCCATGAGGTCATACCCGCGCCCCTGACGCAGCTTAACGGAGGCGATACGCTGCAGGCGCTTGGCCTCACATTCCAAGTGCTGGATGTGCCAGGTCACACCGCCGGTCATATTGCCTACTTTTGCCCGCTGATGGACGGGGCTCCGCTGCTCTTTTGTGGTGACACCTTGTTCAGCGGTGGTTGTGGTCGCCTGTTTGAAGGCAGCCCGGCCCAGATGCTGGCCTCGCTGGACAGTCTGTCCGCCCTGCCCAATGCCACCCGGGTCTGCTGCACCCATGAATACACCCTGAGCAACCTCAAGTTTGCCGCTGCGGTTGACCCCGGCAACCCGGCTTTGACCGAGTACATCGCCCAAGCCCGCGACCTGCGTGCCAAGCAACAGCCCACGCTGCCCTCCACTATGTTCCTGGAGCGTCAGATCAACCCTTTTTTGCGTACACGCCATGCCGCCCTGATTCAGGCCGCGCAGGCGTTTGACGCAACAGCCAGTGACGAAGTCAGCGTATTTGCAGCGCTTCGCCAGTGGAAAAACGTCTTCAAATGAAAATTTTTTCGCTTATTGGCCTGGGCTGTCTGCTCATGCTGACGGGGTGCGCCAGCACCCAATTAACCTCACCGGCCGCAACACAAGATCCGCTTGCTACTAACGACTCAAACTTCAAGTCAACGGATGCTTTGAAGGCCCCCAGCCGTAAAACAAGTCTTTCTGGCACCGCCCTGAAACCCATCGCACCAGCCCAGGCCACGTCGCTGGGCGTTGCCCAGCTGACACCGCCGACCGATTTGTGGGAGCGCATGCGCCTGGGCTTTGGCATGTCCGAGTTGGACAGCGACCTGGTGCGTGACCGCGAGCAGTGGTACAGCGCCCGGCCTGATTACATCTTGCGCATGACCGAGCGCTCACGTAAATACCTGTTTCATATTGTTGAAGAGCTGGAGCTGCGCAACATGCCGACCGAGTTGGCGCTGCTGCCCTTTGTCGAGAGCGCCTTCAATCCCCAGGCGGTCTCCAGTGCCAAGGCGGCTGGCATGTGGCAATTTATGCCCGCGACCGGCAAGAATTTTGAACTGAAGCAAAACGTTTTTCGCGATGACCGGCGTGACGTACTGGCGTCCACCCGTGCCGCGCTGGACTACCTGCAAAAACTGTACGGCATGTTTGGCGACTGGGAGCTGGCGCTGGCCGCCTACAACTGGGGCGAAGGCAGCGTCGGCAGAGCCATCGCTAAAAACAAGCGGGCGGGCCTGGGCTTGAGCTACAGCGACCTCAACATGCCCAATGAAACCCGTTTTTATGTGCCCAAACTGCTGGCGCTGAAAAACATTATTTCCAACCCAGAAGCTTTCAACTCAAGCTTGCCGCTGATTGAAAACCACCCCTATTTCCAGTCCGTCGATATCAAACGCGACATGGACGTGGCGGTGGCGGCCAAACTGGCTGAGATTTCAGTCGCCGACTTCAAGGCCCTGAACCCGTCTTTGAACAAGCCGGTAATTCTGGCCGCAGGCACGCCGCAAATCTTGCTGCCCTGGGACAGCGCTGACGTGTTCCAGCAAAACCTGGACCGCCTGGCCGGCTCGCGCCTGGCCAGCTGGACCGTGTGGGTCGCACCCAGCACCCTGCGGGTGGTGGACGCCGCCAAGCAATTTGGCATGAGCGAGGCGCAGCTGCGCGAGCTCAACAACATTCCCAAAGGCATGCTGATCAAACCCGGCTCCGCCCTGCTGGTCACGCGCGCCACTCACAGCGCGCCAGAAGTCACCGAAGCCGTGGCCGACCGGGGCGAAGTGAGCTTTGCCCCCGAAATCGTGCAAGTGCGCAAAACCGTGCGCGCCGCCAAAGGCGACTCGGTCGCCAGC
>CAJAFJ010000241.1 GCA_903938955.1 uncultured beta proteobacterium
ATCTTTTGGTAAAACCGACGCTCACTGGTGCGAATCTCCCGAATCCGCTCAAGGAGTTCGTCAAAGTAATCTTTGCCAAACACACCCTTTGTTTTTTTGAGCCGCTCATCATCCAGGACGAACCCTTTGGCAATGAACTCGCGCAAGGTGGTGGTGGCCCAAATGCGGAATTGGGTGGCCTGAAAGCTGTTGACGCGGTAGCCAAGAGAGATGATGGCGTCAAGGCTGTAGAACTTGACCGGCTTGTCGGAACCAGCAATGTGCAAATTTTGCACATTGCTTTCTTCAAGCAATTCAGCCTCCTTAAAAATATTCCTCAAATGCTTTGAAATGACCGAGCGTTCGCGCCCGAACAACTGAGCCAGTTGGTCCTGGGTGAGCCAGACACTCTCACCCTGAACAAGAACATCTACGCGAACAGCGCCGCTGGGTGCTGTGTAGATCAGAAATTGCTTTGAATTTGTCATATTTTTGAATATTCAGTGCAGGAAGTTGCTATTTTTTCAGTAGCTGCTCACGCAATGTGTACGGGGGCTAGAGGAATATTTCATCACTTATTACCCTCAAAAAACGCCCAAGCCACCCGGTAGTCGGCTTCGCGGCTGGCGCGGGCGAAGGGGGACTTGAAGGTGCGGGTGACGGTGCGGGGGCCGCCGGGCAAGGTGTCGTCTAGCAGTTCCATGGTGATGACGGTTCCGTCGGGCACTTTGGCTTGACCGGCGCTGCTGGGGGCATCGGCGCCGAGGGCGGGGTATTGCCACAGGTCATCCCAGCCGAGGTTGCCTGCGCGCACTTGGCCGTCGGGGGTGGTGACGCGGATTTTTGGGGTCTTGTTGCCGCCTTTGCGCGGCAGGCCGACTCCCACCAGGCCTTTGCTGTTGGTGAAGACGATGCGGCCGGTGATGTCGTACCAGGTGTCGCGCTCGTAGCCCTGCATCGTCGGGAACTGCAATTGGTATATCAGCAGCAATTCATCGAGCGTAATTCCCAACGCTTGAGCAACCAATACGTCAATCTCGACCATTGCCATACGGCGGGCGTAGTCGCTGCGCAGGGCGCAATGGCGCGTCCAGTCGTGGGTGAGGTCTTGCCAGAAGTCTTGCGGCAGGCGCGGATTTTCGGGCTGGCTCCAGCTTTGGTCGGTGAAAGCGAGGTCATAAACCTGCTCCCATAGCGGAGCGTAGTGGGTTGTAAGGCAGCTTAGAGCTAGGTAGCGACTTGCAAGCTCAGGCGTCAACTCAAAACGCGGTAGAGGTAGCCAAGTTCCATGTAGGTTGGTTCGACCCATAGACTTTATGTAGAAATCAGCTACTAGAGAACTCGTCAAAGCCCCCGCAAAAATGAGATCTTGGGAATTTCTGAAAGCGTTTGATTGCACACCATTAGTGTGAGCGGCACCAGGGGGAATCAATGCTCCAGCCAAGGTTCGCTCAGAAGCTGGACCAATCATGGCGCGAAATGCCAGCCGGAAATATGCTGTCACCGGTTTCGCCCCTGTATCACCCTCGTTCACCCAGCTTACGTTGGGAGTACGCCGCAAATATTCGGTTCGATCCACCATGGGGCGGTAGTTTGACCGCGGAAGGTAATCGACTGGCAGTCGCTCTAAGTCAAGCGAATCGTATTGACTACGTTCAATGCAAATTGCGCGGGGAGTTTTACTAAATGGATTGGCAAGAAAGAAGTGAGGGCCGGACAATACCCAGTCCACCGGACTTTCTGGGAAACCAGTGTCACTTCTTAACCGGCGGTTAAGAGTGCCGTCGCGTTGCGAATAGGTTTCATCAAACATAACACTAGTAAAACAGTCATCACCCAAGTCTCCCAGCCGATGTGGGTAACTTGCGAGTTTTCCTAGCAATGTGTTCAATGCCCCGGCGTGCAACGCTGGTAGTCGGGCGCGGAGTGGGGCTGTGCCGGACTCATCGTAAAGCTGAGCGAAGGTAGCCAACGCAGCCTCATCAATATGAACAATTCGGTCGCTGTGACCGCTCGTATTCCACTGACCACTATCATTTTTGTAACCGCCCACCCTACCGCTGCCGTCATGCTGAAAGCAAGCATCTACTGTTGCCGGAACAAAAAGATTCGCTAACTGCTCAAAGCTGGGAGTGGCCTGTTGTGGACCATAAATATTGATGCTGTATTTGATCGTGTGATGAACTTCGGCAAAGAGCTGTAACTGGTTTATAAAACCGAAATGTGCTCGTAAACGGGAAAATAAAGCCTCACGCAAATTTCCACCCTTGGGGTCGTCGTAAGGCCCTTCAGGGTGCAGCAGTGCGCTGACACCCAGCGGGCTTGCCAAGCGCCACGCCAGCGGCATAAAACATTTGTATAGATTGGTCTGCACGCCTTTGAGCAGCGGGTAGTTCTGCACCGCGTTCAGGAAGTTCTGCGTGCCTTCGGCCTCTTGCAGCTCGTCTGTCCAGGCAGTTTGCAGGCCGGTGAACTCTTCAAAGGCTTTGGCACGCAGCTTGGCAAGGTCACTGGCGCTGATTTTCTGGATTGCAAACCGCGGGTTGCGCTCGCCCAGAATGCCGGACTCGTTCCATTCGACCTTGAGCCAGGGCGGATTTCCAACCGTCAAATCAAAGCCGCCACGCTGCAACAGGATGTCGGCAAAGCACAAATCCCAATGCAGAAAGCGCCGCGCTTCGGCTACGGCTTCCACCTGCGGGATGCGGGCAAAGCTGGTGCGCAGGCGGCTGATGCGCAGTTGTCCAAACTTGTCGCGCAGCTGGGTGGCGCCCTCACCCCTGCCCTCTCCCAGAGGGAGAGGGAATGCAGACAGGGAGAGTTGGGTTTCGAAGCCATCGAAGCTGGATTGCAGCGGGGCAAAACCATCGACTACTGTCGATTGCGGGGCGGCGGCGGCCGGGCTGGTTTCTGGTGGCGCTGAAAAGTCGAACGCCATGGTTTCCCGGGGTGCCAGGTCAACGATGTTGCCTTCCAGAATGGCGCCCACTTCCAGCCACCAGGCTTCGCGACTGGGCAGGCTGGCGCTTTGGGTAATGGGCCAGAACCACAGGGCGCACCAGTAATCCATGACGATTTTCAGGCGCCTGTACGGTGTGGCGAGGTCGCCGTCGGCATTGAGCAGGCCCTGGCGGCGGATGGCTTCTTTGTCCAGGCGGCTGATGGTGTGGGGGGCAGGGACACCCTCACCCCCGCCCTCTCCCGGAGGGAGAGGAGGTAATTCGTGGGGCCAAACAGTCAGGGTGTCTTCGGTGCGTTCGCGGTCGCGGGCCAGAGCCGCGGTGTGTTCGGCCCACAGTTCGTCAATGCACTGGCTGAGTTGCTGGAGGCGACCGATTTCATGCGACTCCATCGGGGCGTTGAAGGCTTTGCGCCAGCTGGCCAGGCGTTTGAAGTCGTCCGGGTACAGGGCTTTGGCGGCTTTGTCGGAGTAATTGGCCATGCCGGGGTCGGGCAACAAAAAATGCCAGATCTCGTCCGGCTGACGCGGCGCGGCTTGGCTGCAATCGCGTGGCGGCTCTTCATGCCAGGCGGGTTTGGCGCCTTTTTTGAGGCCACCGGGGCGAAACACCTGGTGGCGGGCGCCGATCAGGCTGTTGCCGGCAAACAGCTGGTAGCCAAACCAGGGCACGCGGGCGGGCATGGGGCGGCCCTGGGCATCGGTTTCGCCATAAATGGCGTTGAGCCAGAGCGAGACTTCGGCCAGTTCGACCGCCACGGGGTTCAAGTCCACACCATAGACGTTGCGGTCTGCCAGGTACATGCGGACTTTTTGCAGCTCTTGCGGGTAGTCATCGTGCGGGATGCGTTTCCCCAGTTCGACCTGTTTGCGCTCCAGGTAGGCTTCGGCCAGTTGGTTGACGACTTCGTTCAAGAAGGCGGCGCTGCCCATGGCGGGCTCGCAGACGGTGAGGGTCAGGATGTCGGCGGCGCAGGTGACGCGCTCGCTACCCAGCAGTTCTTTAAGCGCGTATTTGACCAGGCAGCGGGTGAGCACTTGCGGGGTGTAGTAGCTGGCGCTTTTTTGGCGGTCGCGCCCGGCCAGGCGGTAGATGAAGCTGCCGCGCGGGTGGCTGCGCAGCTTGCGGTGGCCAGCGTCGGTCAGGTCGTAAACAAGTTCGTCTTCCTTGTAGTCTTTCAGGTGACTGGCCGGGACGAACCAGGCGTTTTCAAGCAAATCAGGGCTGGAGCCCCCGTGCGCTGTGCGTGAGCCGCTATTATTTTGTGAGTTGTCGTCGTCGGCGCCGGTGTCTTCGCCATCGGCTTGATCGCCCTGCCCGTTGCCTGCGTTGTCGGGGTTATCTTCGTTGTCAGCGTCTTCGGCTGCTGCGGCACCGCCTTTTTTGGGGGAGGGTTGCACTTCATACAGGTCCTCAGAAGCGAAGAAGCCACGGTAGCTGAGCAGGGCTTCGTACACCGCGCCTAACTGGTTGATGGACAGCAGCTGGTAGCTGACGCGACCCCGTCGCTGGCTGCCTTTTTTGCCCCGGGTGAGCGACATGAGGCGCACCACGGTTTGCCACACCTGGTTGGGAAAGCGCACGCGGGCCAGCAGCGGCATGGTGGTTTCGTCAAACAGGCGGCTGTCGAGTGGGGCCAGGGCAAAGGTGTCTTTGGCGCCGGTCAAGGCGCTGGTTAAATGTTGTTGCTCGCCGCTGAGTTGCTCAAAGCCGCAGCCGGTGGCGACCAGGCTGAACAGGCGGCGCAGGGTGGCGTCGAAGTAAAAGCCCTCTCGGGCGTGGGGCGTGTTGAGGGGTTTGAGCTCCAGCTCGCGCAGGGACTCCAAGCTGTAGCCTTTGAGGTACACCTCGCTTTTGCTGATGGGTACGTAACCCAGCTCGGGCCGCGCCTCGATGTAGAACATGAACAGCAGGCGGTACACCATGCGCAGGCACTCTAAGCTGAGGTCTGCGGGGTCGAGTTGGTCTTTGCCGCTGAAAAAGCCTTTTTTGGCGTTGGCGGCTTGCTGGCGGAGTTGGGTGGCGGCTTCATTGCCGAGCAACTCGATGGCTTCGCGCAGGGCGTGTTTGAGGTCTTCGCTGACGCCAAAGGCGTGTTTGTGGGCGTTTTCATCCAACGCCTCCAGCAGGCTGGCACCTTCGCCAGGGGCCAGGCTGGTGTGGTGCAACAGGGCGGCGGCGGCTTGCAGGGTGGCGCTGTCTTTGCGGTCGAGGATGTCAACCCAGTCAAAACGCAGGGCGCGGTTGTTGGGCCATTTGTAGCGGTCCAGCAGCAGCCAGTGGTCCAGGCCCAGCAGCAGCACGTAGCGCGGCGGGTTTTCAGCGCCAAACAATGCTTCAGAAATGATAGCTGCCCACGCTTGCCCCTTAAGGGCTGGAGGCACATTTTCACCTGCATAGTGCAGATGGGTCAGCTGGTGGTCGAGGATGTCTTCGTCTTCAGCGCCGGGCTGGTAGGCGGGGACGATGGCGAGCTGGGTGGCTTGCAGGGCGGCGGCCACACTGCCCTGCCCTTGTGCGCCTTTGGCCAGCAGTTGCCACAGGGGTAAGGGTTGGCCGGGAACCAGTTCTATGATGGCGGCGGTTTTGCCCGGCGCGGCGTAGCCCAGCGCTTGCAACAGGCCCGCTTGCAGTTGGGTGAAGATTTGCCATTTTTCAGCATCGTCACGGGCTTTGCCAATCTGGCCGCGCAGGGCAAACCACTTTTGGCCCCAGGCGCTCAGGCGTTTGGCGGGGTTGCGGTGGGTTTCGTCGCCGGGGTGGGCTGCTTCGTCGGCGTCCCAGGTTTCAAGGCGGGTTTTGATGTCGCCTTTGAAAACTTCGGCCAGGTAATGGTGGCTGTAAAACTCGTTTTCGTTGGCAATGCCAGCGAAGGTTTGAACGGCGTCAAGGGCGGCCATGGGTCAGGCTCCGGCGGTGAGGTGGCGGTCTGCGGGGTTGCAGACGGCGGCCAGAACCTGTATCCAGGGCTGGGGCTCGGTGGTCAGGGTGTCGTTGACCCACTGGCGGTAGTCGTCAAAGACGCGGCCAATTTGCTGGCTGCGGCGCTCGAAGCGGCTACGTTTGACGGTTTCGATTTGGCCCTCCAGGCGCAGTTCGAGTTGGACGATCTGCCGTTTTTGCAGTTGCTCTAAATTTAATAGCGTGTCACGCAATCGCAGTGCGGACTGGGCGGCGAATTGACCTTGAAGCGCGACCATGTTGGCGTGCATGGCGGCCACGGCTTGCGGCAGTGCGGCTTGCAGGCGGGTGGTTGCACTGGCGAGCGCCTCGGACTGGCCGCGATTGGGCAGGCCGTTGGCGTGCAGACCGGCGCGCTGGGCGAAGGTGTCAAACTGCTCCAGAGTGAAAGGCTCGGCAGCGCCGTCTTTTTCAACCCGGCAAGCGACTTGCCATTCCACCAGCAGTGGTTGACCTTTGCGGTTGGGCACCAGGCTCATGAGGATGAAGGCTTGCTCGCCGGGGCGCAGTTTCGCGCTTTGCAGCACGGGCGCGCGGTGGCGGCCAAAGTGGGTGAGCACGCGGTCGCCCAGCCATTCCAGCACCGGGTGCTGGGGCCAGAGGTAGTGCAGCGCAGGCCAGGTGTCGTCTTCGGCCTTGGCTTGGCGGGCGGTCTCGATCGCGGTGGCCATGCGCAGCGGGTCGGCGCACAAGGCGTAGTGGTCGTTGGCGGCCTGGGCCTCGCGCGGCAACTGGCGCAGGCGGTCTTGCAGGTCGTGCGGGGCGGTGATGGCGATGATCTGGTCGGTGTCGTTGTGCGTCCACTGGCACAGCATCTCGGGCTGGTTGATTTGCGTGAGCGCGGTCTTGGTGTAGTGGTAGTCGCCCTTGAACAGGGAAGCGGGCTCGGTGATGTGGCTCAGGCTGTTGCCGTTGCTCGGGCCGGTGTTGGAGTCTGCTTGTGTGGCCGTGCTGGCTTCGGCAGTGTCATCGCTTGCACCGGCGCCAAAGAGTTTCATCATCCAGTCGGCTTCGTTATCGTCGTCAGAGGCGGCAGTCACGTCCAGCGTGGTTTCGACCTGTTCGGGGCTGAGGCCGTCAACCATGAAACCGGTGACTTTTTCAGCTTCCTTGTCGGGGTCGAACACGTTGAGAAAGGCGGACGGGTCGCCCAGGTTGAAGTTGGCCTGGTCGTCTTTGGTTTGCAGGATTTCAAGAATGCGCAGGTCGCCCCGGATTTTCTCGGTGACCGCTTCGGTGAACAGGTAGACGATTTGGGGTTGGTGCTTTTGGCCATAACGGTCCACCCGGCCATTGCGCTGCTGAAACACCATGAGCGACCAGGGCAGATCGAAGTGAACCAGACGGTGACAGAAGTAATGCAGGTTCAGGCCTTCGCTGGCAACGTCGGAGCACAGCATTACGCGCAGCGGGTCGTCTTGGCGGCCAAAGCGCTCGACCAGGTCTTGTTGCTCGGTGTCAGTCAGTTGGCCGTGCAGAATTTCGATCTGGTTGGCTTTGAGTTTGAGGTCGGCGCCCATTTGCTGCTGGAGCCAGCGCAGGGTTTCGATACGCTCGGAGAAGATCACCAACCGGTCGTCGGCGTCGTTCTTTTGCCAGTTAAAGGCATCGGAGCGGAGGTGGTCGAGCAGGCGCTGGTATTTGCTGAAGGAGGCGGCGCTGGTGTCGCTGGTCAGCACTTGCAACGTGGTCGCCAGTTCTTGCAGGCCTTGCACTTCGGTGGCTTCATCGGCGGTGGGGCTGGACTTGCCTTGCAGCAGGTCGATGCGTTTGGTGGCGGACTGTAGCGCGGCGGCGGGGCTGGAGAACAGACCTTTTTGCAGGCCGACGCGTTGCAGCTCTTGCTGTTTACCGGCGTGGTGTTGCCCGCCTTGGGTGAAGGCGACGGCCAGCAGGGCGCGGTAGGCGGCTTCTTCTTGCGCGCTGGCGTTTTGGCGCAGGCAGGTGGTGATGCGTTCCTGAAAATCTGAGCTGACCTGGTCGCGGATGTCTTTCTTGAAGCGGCGCACCACCAAGCCCTTGTTTTTGAAGTCGTCCGGGGTGTAGTCGTCCGGGTCTGAAATGGCGGTGGGGTCGAGCAGGCTCATGAGCGAGGCAAAACTGCGGGCCGAGCCATCGTGCGGTGTGGCTGACAACAGCATGAGTGTGTCGGAGCGGGTGGCCAGCAAGCGGGCCAGACGGGCACGGCGCGAAACACCTGACTCACCTGCCCTGGCCGCCACGTTGTGGCACTCGTCAATGACGATGATGTCCCACCAGGCGTTTTCCAGGTAGTTGCGGTACTCCAGATTGCTCTTGAGCGTGTCGATGGAAATGATGCTGCGGTCGAAGTGGTTGAACGGGTTGTGGTTGGCCGGGATGCGGTTGCGCACGCGCGCCAAGCCCACGGAATCGAGTCGCACCAGGGGAATGGAGAAACGGCTCCACCACTCTTTTTGAAACTGGGTCAGCATGGCTTTTTGCGTGACGACCAGAATGCGCTTGCCCCGGCCGCGCTGGATCAGCTCGGTGGCCAGGACGCCTGCTTCAAGCGTTTTACCCAGGCCCACAGCGTCGGCAATCAGGATGCGGGCGCGCGGTTGGCGCAGGGCCTGCAGGGCGGGGTCAAGCTGGTACGGCACCAGATTCATGACGCCGCGGTGGCCCAGGTGGATGCGGTCGTCGTTGGCGACGCTGCGCCGACGCTGGCTTTCCAGATAGAGCAAAGTGGCGTTGTAGGTGGGGCTGGTGTCAGCGACCAACTCGGTGGCGGCGGGGTCCAGCACCTCAATGGTGTCTTCCAGCTTGGTGAGGAACAGGGCCGACTGGCTACGCACCAGGTCCGAAATGCCATCGCAAGTGAGGAGCCAACCGCCATCGGTGGAGGGATCAACGCGGCGGATCAGCCATTCTTCGTCACGGATGACGGCGCGGGCGCCGGGGGCAAATGGGAGCATCAATTTGGGGTCATTTTCTTAATCGCGCAGCGCTCAAACATACTTGGCAGCGGCTTCCAAAAAACTGTGCTGCACTTTGGCGCGCAAGGCGGGTGGCGCGAGGACCTGCACATCAGCGCCAAAACGCATGATGTCGCCGATCAATTCGCGGTCATCAGAATAGGGAAATGACAGCAGGTAGCTGCCATCAGCCTCGGTAGCGCTTTCCTGCATCGGGTGCCAGGTTTCGCCGGCCACCCAGCGCGCACGTTCGGGTGTGAACTTGAGCTTGGCCCAGGCTTGGGCAGCACCATTAAAAATGCCGTAGCCGGTGCCAACGGCCTGGTCGATATTCTTGGCGGTGACTTCTTTGGCTGCAGCCTCCTGCACTTCCAACCGGCTGATGGCATCAATGCTGAAGCTGCGAACGTCGTCGCGCAAGTGGCACCAAGCATCGAGATACCAGTTATCCCGGTAGTGCACCAGGCGCTGCGGGGACACGTCGCGCTCGGTGGTGATGCCATTTTGACGGTTGAAATGCCAGATTTTGAGGCGCTTGCGGGCCATGGTGGCCGCTGCCACCACCTCAAACGACTTGGCAATGACGGTGCGTTTGCCCGCATGGACGATGCGGATTCGTTTGGCAACGTCTTCACCAGCTAGGCCATGCTTATCCATCAACTGGGTCAGGCGCTCTTGCAGGGGGCGCAGCTTGGTACCCAAAAGGCCGGGCTGCAACTGTTCAAGAAGCTGCTGGATGGTGACCAAGGCCAGAATTTCGCCCTGGCTAAACCACAGGCCTGGCAACTCGCTGTCAGCGTGGTTGGGGTCGAGTGTGTAGCCGCCAAGTTCCCGGTTGAATTCAATGGGCACATGCAGTTGATCGCGCAATTTGGCGATGTCACGCTTGAGGGTTGCGCGAGAGACTTCCTGCGCCGCCATCAGATCTTCGACAGAGATAGCTCTGCGAC
>CAJAFJ010000242.1 GCA_903938955.1 uncultured beta proteobacterium
GGAGCCACCCTGGCCAAAACGGTGCGGGTCACCGCGACCGTCAACAGCAGCGACCCGGCCGTGGGCGCCACGTTCAAAGACAATATTGCCGAGACCACCGCCAACATCAATGAGCTGCAAAAAAAGATTGAGGGCATGCAGCTCACTGGGGAAGAAAAAGAGCAGATGGCAAAAATTGCCGCGCACCGCAAAAATGTGATCAGTCTGCGCGATGCTGCGCGGCAGTTGCGCACAGAGGGCAAAGCGGATGAAGCGCTGGCGTCGATCAACAGTCAGTACATTCCGGCGCAAAAGCTTTATCTGGCCTCTTTGGGTGATCTGGTCCAAATGGAAGAAAAAGCCGTCAGCACCTTTATGACGGACATGGCCCAAGCCAAAGCCCTGACATCCAAAATCATTGTGGGTCTGGTCACCCTGTTGCTGTTGGCTATTTTGGCAGGCGCTGCCCTGCTGATTAAATCCATCCGCGTGCCACTGACGTACGCCAATGAGCTGGCTTCGCGCATTGCCAAGGGCGATCTCAGTGTCGTGGTCAAGGTCGACCGCGATGATGAATTCGGCGAATTGATGCGTTCGCTCGCCGCCATGAATGAGTCCTTGGGCCGCATGGTGCATCAGGTGCGCCAAAGCACCGACAGCATTGCCACCGCCAGCTCGGAAATTGCCCATGGCAACAACGACCTGGCCCAGCGCACCGAACAGACTTCCAGCAACCTGCAGGCCACTGCGTCAAGCATGGATGAGCTGACGATTGCCGTGCAGCACAGTGCGGACAGCGCACGTCAGGCCAGTACGCTGGCCGCGGACGCTTCCTCTGTCGCTGAAAAGGGCGGGGCGGTGGTCAAGCAGGTGGTCTTCACGATGGAAGAGATCAATGTCAGCAGCAAGAAAATTGCCGACATCATCGGCGTGATTGACGGCATTGCTTTTCAAACCAATATTTTGGCGCTCAACGCCGCCGTGGAAGCGGCCCGCGCGGGTGAGCAGGGCCGCGGTTTTGCCGTGGTGGCCAGCGAAGTGCGTAGCCTGGCGCAGCGCAGTGCTGAGGCGGCCAAAGAAATCAAGATGCTGATTGGCACCTCGGTGGATAAAGTGGCGTCGGGCACCAAGCTGGTGTCGGATGCCGGAGCCACCATGAGCGATATTGTGGCTTCTGTGCGCAAAGTGGCGGATGTGATTGTCGAGATCACGGCGGCCTCGGCTGAGCAGAGCGCCGGTATTTCGCATGTGAACCAGGCCATCAGCACGCTGGACCAGATGACGCAACAAAACGCGGCGCTGGTGGAAGAGAGCGCGGCGGCTGCTTCAAGTTTGAGCGACCAGGCCAATCAAATGGCGCAGGCCGTGGCGGTCTTCAAGATCAGTGATTCCGTGGTGTCGCGTCCTGTCCGGGACATCACACCGGCTGCCAGCAAGCTGGCCTACAACCGCCCCAAGGCCTTGTCTACCTCGCGTGCGGCACCGGCGCTGGGCAGTACGCGCCCCGCCAGTCTGGCCAAGAAACCGCTGGCTCTGGCAGCAGCGCGGCCTGTGAGCACCGTCAAGAAGCCGCTGGCCGTAGCTGCACCCAAGAAAACAGCGCCAGCCGCACCCGCCGCCAGCCAGGCTGCACCGGCGGATGACTGGGAAACCTTTTGATCCGCTAAAAGAAAAACAGCGCTGGCCCTCTGGGCGAGGCAAGCGCTGTTGTTGGCCGGGGCTTAAGCCAGTTCGGCGATCAGCTCAATCTCAACGCAGGCACCCATCGGAATTTGTGCCACGCCAAAGGCACTGCGCGCATGCGCACCTCGGTCGCCAAACACCTCGCCGATCAGCTCACTCGCACCGTTGGTCACTAGGTGCTGCTCGGTGAAGTCGCCGGTGGAGTTGACCAGTGACATTAACTTGACGATGCGTTTGATGCGGTTCAGGTCGCCCACGGCGGCGTGCAAGGTGCCCATCAGGTCAATCGCAATGGCGCGTGCAGCGGCTTTGCCTTCGGCGGTGTCCATGTTCTTGCCGAGTTGTCCGACCCACGGTTTGCCGTCTTTTTTAGCAATATGACCGCTCAAGAAAACCAGGTTACCGGATTGCACAAACGGCACATAAGCGGCAGCCGGAATGGACACGGGAGGCAGGGTGATGTTGAGTTCGGCGAGTTTGGCGTAAATGCTCATGCGTATTCCTGGTGGGTTGATGAATAAATAAAACAGGCGTCTGGCGTTGGTCCCGCGGTTGACGCCAGGGTCTAATGGGCCGTGCCGAGCGGCGGCAGGCTTTGGCTTTGTGATTGACTCTGCTGGCCTTGCGACTGGCTTTGGTAGGTGATGCGGGGCCGTCCACCGACCGGGCTGGTGGGGGCGTCGCCGGGCGCGGGTTCGACGGTCACACCCACCGTCAGGGTGTGGCTGGCGCCGCCATGGATCACGCCCCGGATCGGTGATACGTCCGAGAAGTCGCGGCCGGTGGCCAGCGTCACATAGTCTTCCCCAGGAGAGTGCCAGCCAGCCCGGTTGTTGGTCGGGTCGAAGTCGCACCAGCGCTCGCCCGGCGGCAGGTCGGGCGCGTACACCGCGACCCAGGCGTGCGAGGCATCACTGCCCTTGAGCTTGACGGTGCCGGGCGCCGGCAGGGTGAGCAGGTAGCCGCTGACATAGCGCGCCGCAATGCCCATCGTGCGCAAACACGCAATCATGATGTGGGCGAAATCCTGGCACACCCCTTTGCGCTGCGCCAGGGCGACCAGTGCCGGCGTGTTGATCTGGGTGCTTTGGCTCTCATAAACAAAGTCGGTGTGAATGCGCTGCATCAGGTCCTCAGCCACCGCCAGCACGCTCAGGCCGGGCACAAAACTGGGTCGTGCGTAGGCCGCGAATTCAGGTGCGCGGGGGCAAAAAGGCGAGGCAAACACAAACTCTGTGGCGGCGTCAAATCGGCCACCAGACTGGTAGCGGAACTGTTCCCGGGTCTGCTCCCAGCTGGACAGGCTCAGCGGCAAGGCGCGGCCGACGGTGTGGACCACGCTGTTCGCCACCACGTCCAGCACGGTGTGCGGCGACTGCAGCGAGAAAAAGCAGCGCGGGTTGCCAAATACATCCAGCGTTTGCGTCATTTGCGTGGGCAGCGGGCTGATGTTCAGCGAGTGGCTTAGCAGCTTCTGAAACCGGTTGCTGACCGGCTGCAGATAGGCCATGTGCTGCGCAATTTCGACCGCCGGCAAGTAATCGTAGCGGGTGGCGTGGGTGATTTGAAGGTACATCAGGTGCCCAGGCTTTGTTTGGTTTTGCCCGAGTGAGTGAAATAGGTGGTGCTGATTTCTTCCGAGACGTTGTAGGCCGCCGCTGTGCATTTCAGCAGCAGATCGTTCAGGGCGAAGTAATAACCGGGGTTGGCCGTGCTCTCGTCACCGCCGCTGGCCGGGATGGGGTGCGATTCGCACAATTGCTCCAGGCTCCAGACCTTGGGGTCGGGCACCCGCAGCGACAGGCTGCAGAGTTCATCAGGCTCGCTGCCTGCCAGTTTGGCAAGTCGCCCGCGCAAGGTGTGGGTGACCCAGGCCAGTGAGCGCGGGTTGTCGCGGTCCAGCACTAGCAGGTCAATCAGGGCCGCCATGTCGCGGCTTTGCTGGAACTGGGCGTGGAAGGTGATGGTGCTGTCAAACAGGGCAATCATGGCCTCAAAGCCGCCGTCGGTATGGATCGAACCGGTCTCCAGTCCACTCAACAGGGCAGAGGCCAGAAAACTCAGGCGCTCGATGTGGCGGCCAATGCTGAGCAGGCGCCAGCCATCGTCGCGCGTCATGCGGTCGGTTTGGGCGCCGGTAATGGCCGCCATGTGGTCGCTGGTGTTTTTCAGCACGCGCAAGGCTTCCAGTGGCGAATAGTCACCGCTGCGGGTGTGCTCGGCACAGCGCGAAAAGAGTTCTTCTTCGGCCCGCACAATCACGCGCCAATGCTCTTGTGACAAGCGCTCGCGCACGCTGGAACCTGTCATTTTGAGGGCGCGCAGGTAGTAGCCCACGCTGGTGGCGCCTTTGGTGCTGCCCAAACTGGAGATGAGTGAGCGCTCGAACACGCGCCGCGCCAGGGCGGCAGAGGGCACGCCGGGCAACACCAGGGTGTTGGCCACGGCCATTTTGCTCAGCCAGGCCAACAGCGGCGCAGAGGATTGGTCTTCGCCGTTCAGGCATTCCAGTGTCAGGCGCGCCAGGCGAACCGCGTTTTCGGCGCGCTCGGTGTAACGGCCAAGCCAGAACAGGTTTTCGGCCGCACGGCTGGTCACCAGTCGCTTGCGTTGGGCCAGCGTGGCAGGCGTCAAGTGCGGTTGCAGCAGGGTGGTCTTATCGACCTCGCCGCGGGTTAGTGCCCACACGTCGGCACTGCTGCCGCCGCGCTGCATGGAGGCAATTTCAGCCCCGGCACCGGCCACACGGGCCAGACCACCGGGCAGTACGCGCCAGGACTGGGGTCCGTCAGACACAGCAAACACCCGCAGCACCACCGAGCGCGGCTGTATCCGGCCTTTGGCGTCTGCACCTTCTGCGTCCGGTGTGGGCATTTGCCAGGTGGGCATTTGCGACAGCGGCACGTAGGCTTGCACGGTGTGTTCTTCACTTTGTCGCAGGATGCGCCCGGCCCATTCGTCGCGCGCCCGGGGTGAAAGCGTGTTGCCCATCACCGTTTCAAAACTGCCATGTGATGGCGAGCCTGGGTAGGTCGGTTTGATGGCACAGTCCGGCAGTTGCGGCAATGCTTCTTCCATGGCCGAACGCTCGCCACACCACCAAGTGGGAGAGGCGGGCAATTTCAGTTCTTCGCCCAGTAAATGCCGCGACAGGGCGGGCAAAAACCCCAGCAGGGCGGGCGACTCCAGAAACGCCGAACCCGGTGCATTGGCCACCAGCACGTGGCCAGCGCGAATAGCCTGCAGCAAGCCCGGCACGCCCAGGGTAGAGTCGGGGCGCAGCTCCAGCGGGTCAAGGTACTCGTCGTCGACCCGTTTCAGCAGGCCATGCACTGGCACCAGCCCTTTGAGGGTTTTGAGGAAGAGGCGCTCATCGCGCACGATCAGGTCACTGCCTTCCACCAGCGTCAAGCCCAGGTAGCGGGCCAGATACGCGTGTTCAAAATAGGTTTCGTTGTACGGCCCGGGGGTCAGCAGGGCCAGGTGGGCACTGGCGCCGGCCGGGCTCATCTGTTTCATGCTCTCCATCAGCGCGCGGTAAGTGCCGGCCAGGCGCTGTACCCGCATGGCCTGAAAGGCCTGCGGAAACTGGTTGGAGATGGCGAGCCGGTTTTCCAGCAAGTAACCCAGACCCGAAGGGGCCTGGCAGCGCTGGGTGAGTACCCACCAATTGCCATCTGGCCCACGCGCCAGGTCAAATGCGGCAATGTGCAGATGGGTTCCGCCCACCGGTTTGACGCCGTGCATCGGCCGCAGATAACCGGGGTGGCCATGCACCAGGGCCGGTGGCAAAAAACCCTGCGCTAATAACTGCTGGGGCCCGTACACATCGGCCATGACCTGTTCCAGCAAGGTCATGCGCTGTTTCACGCCAGCCTCGATTTGCAGCCAGCTGTCGGACTCAATGATTAACGGAAATAAATCCAGCGACCAGGGGCGCTGTGGACCGCCTTCGTCGGCATAGACGTTGTAGGTCAC
>CAJAFJ010000243.1 GCA_903938955.1 uncultured beta proteobacterium
ACCGCCGTCAACCCATATCGTTACACACAAGTCTCAAGTTCTTGGCATTCCCTTAAATACCTGACCCCCCGAGTTCCCCAGCTAAATTTGTAACGTGTTGATCTATATAGTGGTGCACTGCAAACGCGCCACTACAAAAGGGTTAACTGGGTGGGGATGGTCGGTTTTTTGATCGTCAGCGCTTGCAAAATGGCGGCGTGTTCTTGGTTGATGTTCGATAGAGCCGCAATCGGATCAAGGTCATTTACTTTCACCACCTGATGCTGAATGCGGCGCAACTTGTCCAGTGCACGCTCGGGTGATATCTTGGTATGGCTGTCTTTGAGGCGGCTGCGCATCACTCGGTACAGAATCAGCGCTATAAAACAAATCGACGCATGGGCGTGAATCCGATCAGGTAAGCGGTGATAAATCGGCCCAATCTCAATCTCGGATTTGAGCACCCGAAACCCGCGCTCAATGTCAGCCAGTGACTTGTAGCGTTGGAGCACCTCATCAGGCGTAAAGTCCGGCGCATTGGTCACCAGCAGCAACTTGCCATCCATCATCCGTGCGTGATTCAAAGCCCGCTCATCGATGGCATAGGTGAACAGCTCACTCTTGAGATCGACCTTCACAATCCGCGACAAATGAGCCTCACACACTTCGCGGTAAAACTTGGCGCGTGCCCCACCGTCAGAGAGCTTACGTCCGGGCTTTTTCTTGCCCGCGTCCTGATCATTGAGTTTGTCCACCCACTGAGCGGCCTTCTTTTTCAACTCGTCGATACGTTGGTCACGCTTGGCACCGGCTTGCAGCGACACCTGCGGATCATGCGCAATGATCAAGCGCAATTTGTCCCACTGAACTTCACCCAGAATCTCTTGCTTGGCCGCTAAGCACTGCGCTGTGTGAAACGGCTCCAGCAAATCAACGAAGTCCCCATAACGCCTGCCCGGCACGGCCAAAATGAATTCGAGCTTGTTGCCCCCAGGTAAAACAATCTCCTGTAAATCGGCCAGGTTCTCTGTGGATAGCAGGCCCCGGTCAGCCACCGCAATGATGCGTTTGATGGGAAAGCGCTTCACAATCTTTTCGATGACGCCCTTGATGGTGGTCACCTCAGCCGTGTTGCCCTCGAACACCTCATGGTAAAGCGGCAAACCCTCAGAGGTCTGCACCACACCGAGCATGACCTGGCGGGCGATCACACCTTCTTTGGCCATGCCGTAGCAGCGTAAATCTCCTTCCTGCTCAGACAGACCGGCAGCGCGAATGGTGGTCATGTCATAAAACACCATGGCCAAGTCTTGATCAACCAAGGGGCGCAGCAGAGCGGCCATCACGTTATCCACCTCTGCTTTGTGATCAACCAACGCATCCATGGCGCTCAAAAGGTGCCGGTGGTCAATCGATTGCAGAGAAGTGCCTGGCAAGGCCACTGTTTCTAGCCAACGCAGCACACCGAGTTTGGAGTCGGGATCACACAGACGATTGAACACCATGACACGAATCAGTGCTTCGACATCAATGCTGTGGCGGGTATGGCGAAAAACCGCACGCAGGCCCTCAAAGCCCAAGATGCACCACAACTCGGTGAGCGTGTAGACATCGCCAAAATCACGGGCGGCATCAAAACTCACACTTGGTGGTGTCGAGGGTGCAGCCGGGGTTTGACCGGTGACGCGCTGTAAACCGGCGATGACTGAATTGAGCTCGGTGTTGAGTTGATCGAGCCGCCCCAAAGAGGCAATGGTGCGCTGTTTTGGCTTGCCAGTGGATGCATCGCGGTACGCTTCGACGAGTTGGACGTAGCGATTGGGGCCGCGGCGAGTGACTTTGATAAACACGCCACTACTTTATCACAGATTTTAGCAGGTATAAATCCAATAAATCTGAATTTCGCGCCATTACAAAATTACGATTTCAAGAGCAAAGATCGTTGATTTCATTGGGATCCGAGGTGGTTGTGGGCAAACAACGGGGGAACCCGGGTTGCCAGATTGAAGCGGCTGAAACGGTGATTTACCTGCGCGAAATGCTGGCGCAGGGCCGTGCGCCGCGCTTCAAGCCGCAGCTCAGCCTGGCCGACCATGCGATGCTGATGCAGGGCCGCAACCCGCGCCCGGATGACTGGGTGGCCAAAGTAGCGCAGCACCCCAAGCTGATTGATCGGCCCCATGAGGCCGGGGCCGAAGCGCTGACCCGCTACGCCTGCAAGATGGCCACCGGCAGCGGCAAGACGGTGCTGATGGCGCTGCTGTTGGCGTGGGCGTTTTGCAACCGGGGCCGCACCCCGGCAGACAGCCGCTTTCCGCGTCGGGCACTGGTGCTGTGCCCCAACCTGACCATCAAAGACCGGATCAATGTGCTGCGCCCCGGTGATGCGCACAACTACTTTGACCAGTTTGACCTGGTGCCCACGGCGCTGCGCCCGGACTTGGCCAAAGGGCGGGTGTTGGTGAGCAACTGGCACATGCTCAGCCCGCAGGCCCAGGAGATTCGGGTCGGCGGAGTCAGCGTCGGGCAACTCGGGCCGGAAACGCCCGAAGCCTTTGCCCGCAACCGGCTGGGTGACTTGTGGGAGGGCGAACAGGGCGAGCCGCTGTTGGTGTTCAATGACGAAGGGCATCACGCCTACCGGCCAGCCCCGGTGCCCGAGGGTGCCAGCCTGAGCGCCGACGACAAAGCCGAACGCGAAGAGGCCACGGTGTGGGTCAGTGGCCTGGACAAGCTCAATGCAGCCTGTGGCGTGGCGTTGTGTGTGGATTTGTCAGCCACCCCGTTTTATTTGCAGGGCAGCGGCTACCCCGAGGGGTCGCCGTTTCCGTGGATCGTCAGCGACTTTGGTCTGGTTGATGCGATTGAGTGCGGCATCACCAAAATCCCCCGCCTGCCCGCCGCCGACAACACCGGGCGGCCCGAGCCGCAGTTTTTCAAATTGTGGAAGCACATCACGGCCGATCTGGCCTCGGGCGAGCGGCTGCCCGGCGGCAAGCCCAAGCCCGAGGTGGCGTATCGCAAGGCCGAGGCGGCGCTGCTGACGCTGGCCGGACAGTGGAAGCTGCGTTTTGACCAAGTGCGGGCATCCTCGCCGGGGCAAGACCGCACCCCGCCGGTGATGATTGTGGTGTGCGACAACACCGACATGGCCGAACACTTCTACCGCATGATCTCGGGCGAGGAGACGCTGCTGCTACAGGACGATGACGAGGACGAAGCCGCAGACGACGACAGCGCCCCGCGCAAGCGCAAAAAACCCAAGCCGGTCAAACGCTATGGCAACGGGCTGGGCAGTTTCCCCGAGTTATGGAACCATGCCGGGGCCGAGGTCACGCTGCGCATTGACTCGAATTTGCTGGCCGCCGCCGAAAGCGCTGACCCCAA